>JBOGLD010000032.1:0-31921 GCA_050745885.1 Terriglobales bacterium | reverse complement strand
CCTGTGCCGCCTCCAACTCTGCTTTTGCCGCGGCTTCGTGCGCCTGTTCAGCCGCACCCTTGGAACGGTTCTGAAAAAACAGTATGCCTCGCTGCTCGCCGATCGGATTGCCCGTGCCCAGGGGATCGCCATAGTTGATGGCGCAATTCGGAGCGCAGAGCGGGCCCACGGTCGGCGCCCGGCACGGACCCAGAAGAACGCTGCCCGTGAGGGTGGCCGGGACGTTGGCCGGCAAGGCTGATGCCCCGGTACATTTTGCGCCAAACGGCAGCGAACCCGTACCGGTAGTCGTCGTAAAATCCTTTCCCGCGCCGGTCGGGCAGGACTTCCCCGAATTTGATCCGACGTCCAGAGAGTTTGTGTCGGCGAAGTAGAATAGGGTCCCGCCGCTCCCGTCACCGACCGCGGTGCTGGGCCGCAGACATGACAGGGATTCTGCCGTCATGCCTCCAACGACGTAATAAATACCGGGATCGAATATCGCCGTGGCGTGCTTAACATCGATACCATTCGGATAGTAGCCTGGAGCAAATTCCTGGCAGACCGTATCCGGACAGCCATTCACTTTGCCCACGGCAACGCCGTCTCTGGGTAGAGGACCGTTGGTGGGGATCGCCGGGGCGGGAATCTGAGCGAATGGGTCGCCGAGCGGGGCGGCGGGCGCATACCAATGGCCGTTCGTACCCTTTTTAAACCCGCCCGGTGGCGTCGCCGGCCCACCATACACAGCGAGATCGCTGCCGTTTCCGCCGGGTCCACCCAGACTAAGATCGAGAACCGCACTTCCCTGGATATGGACTGCATTGTTCGCACTTGAGTTCACCTGGACACTTCTTTGCGGGCCGCCAACAATGTTGATATTCGGATTTCCCTGAAGGTCGAGAGTGGGTGCATCGGAGGCCTTAGGATCAAGCACCAGGAGAGGAACCGGCGAGGCTGCCAACACCAGGCCGCAAACTGCGAAGGAGCGAACGGTTTGAGTCCGGGCTCCGCTCAGTGATCCCGAGAAAAAAGTTTGGACCTTGTCTGTAACATCGACCCTTATGAATGCATTGGGAGCGATGCCGGCCGGCGGTATGGCCGCAGTTGGCACGCCCGCGACGGATGCCGGGAAGCTCACACTCACCAGGTTGCCGGGCGACGCGTTGTTACTGTTGTAGCCGTTGCGGGTGGCGTACTGACAGGGCGCAGCGGTCGAACCAGCAGTGCAGTTGAAGGCGGTGCCGTTAACAAATCCCTGATGTCCTGTCTGTAAGCCCTGCGCATCCACCAACAAGTCCATTGCGCCCGCGGCACAAGCGGCGTCCGCCGCGTTCTGCGCTGCCTGACGATGGAACCACAGGTTGCTCATGTCCACGCAAATGGCGCCGACGCCCAACAACACCAGCGCTAGGACGAGCACCATAAACACAAGCGCCTGGCCGGATTCGCGCGGGCTACGTCCAGATTTTCTCCAGCGGCTTCCAATCATCCTTCGCGTTCCTCGCTGCGTATCGGGGGTACGCTCTCTCAGTTGACTTTCACGTGGCCCTACCGCGGGAGAGATTTACTTATTCAAAATCGCTTTGCTTACCTGAGCAATGTAGCTTTCAACGTGTCATATGCCGCCGTGGGGTTCAGCGCCATGTTGATCGTAGGCGTTCCTCCCATCGCCAGGTTGTCGGTAATGATGTCGCCCAATACATAACTCGCCGAACCGGAGTTGCCCTGCAGCGTAAAGATTGAGTTGTAGTACGTCGGATTCGCGCCGCAGCTTGCGCCGGTGCCGGCAGCATTGCAGTGATGGAAATACATGGAGCCTGCCAGAAGGAAACCGCCGCCGCCGCCCCATCCCCCGCCGGCGCCACTTGCCCTGTCTTGAAAGAAAAGGATGCCGCGATAGTTCCCCAACGGATCTCCGTAGGGGCCAGTGCACGGAGCCAGCAAGACGTTACCGGGAAGCGTAGCGGGCAAATTAAGCTGCGGATCGGGGGCGGCACCACCCGGACATTGCACTGCCGACGTATCAAATGGATCGATTGCCTCACTGCCGGAGTTCGATCCTACGCAAATCAATCCAGGTTGACCGCTGCATGTGTTTGAAGCCCCGGTCAAATAAAAAATTGTTCCGCCACTCCCATCCCCTACTCCGTTTCCGGGACGAACCATAGCGTGGGCCATTAACTGTATTCCATGGTTGACGTAGTAAAGGCCGGGATCGAAGATTGCGGTGTTTTTGCTCGCGTGTGCTATGCCGCCCCCGCACCCTCCGGTTCCGATGCAGATGCCATTTGGGTAGTACCCACCCGTAAACAAAGTGCATCCGTTCGTATCGGGACAGCCGTGTACCAGATGAGCGACGTTGCAACTTCCGCTCTGGATCGTCGGGGAACTGCACACGGGCGCGGAGACCAAATCCGCCGGCGGCGGAGGTTGGGCAGGAGCGTCGATCTGAGCGAAAGGATCTGCGATCGGGCTCGACGGCTTAACCCATTTTCCGCTGTTGGCGGTAACAAACCCTGCCGGAGCGGTCGCCGGGCCGCCATACGTTCCGAGATTGCTTCCGTCAAAATTTGGTCCACCTGTTGTGAGATTGATGGTGGCGCTCCCGCCGACATTGACCGCGGTTGCTGCATCCGAATTCACCTGAATGCTCTGCGATGGACCACCGACGATGTTGATCGTGGGGGTTCCCTGAATGTCGAGCGCCTTGGACGGAGGAGTAGTGACAGGGTTGTGCGGATCGAGCACCAGGATCGGAATCGGCGCTTTTGCCAGAACCACTCCGCACGCCGCAAAGGCACGAACCGTCTGGGTCCGGTTGCCGCTCAGCATCCCTGAAAAGAAAGTCTGCACGTTATCGGTGACATCCACCCGCATGAAAGAGGTCGGGGCGAGGCTCGCCGGTGGCACGGTTCCGGTCGGAACACCCGTGACGGTGTCCGGAAAGCTCACACTGACCAGGTTGCCCGTATTGCTGTTGTAGCCGTTCTTGGCGGCATACTGACAGGGAGCGGCGGTAGAACCAGCGCTGCAATTGAAGGCGGTTCCATTGACGAAGCCCTGGTGACCGGTGGCGCCGCCCTGGGCATCCACCAGCAGATCCATTGCGCCCGCAGTGCAGGCGGCATCAGCCGCATTCTGCGCCGCTTGGCGGTGGAACCACAGATTACTCATGTCCACGCAAAGCGCTCCCGCGCCCAGTAAAACCACGCTGAGAGCGAGCACCAGGAATACCAGAGCCTGGCCGCACTCTCTGGAGTGTCGTGCTGTCTTTTGCCGACGGTAACTCATATGCGCGCTCCTGCCACGTCTGACCTTTTCGTTTCTTTACTTATCAAAACGCAATTCTCCCCTCGGAGGCCGCATTCACAGTGACCGTAGGCCAGCCCAGTCCAAAGAGGGGTTGATAGTTATAACTCACCACCACGCGAACCCGGCTGGAAGGAGTGCTGGTTCCGTCCGGGTAAGTCGGGGTGACGGTCATACCTGCGGTGTTATTCAACGAACCCCTGGCATAGTTGGTCACGGCAGCTCTTACGCCCGCAGCCCCTCCGTCACAAGGCACTCCAGCGATGCCCGGACCGTTGCAGGTGGTACTCAGGGTGCCGTGCACCACTCCGTAGCGCACGCCTTCCTTGGCGGAATCAGCCAGCACGCTGTAGGTGTACACCAATGCGGCGATCTCAATAAAACTCAGCAGGAACACCATCAGAAAAACGATGATGAACGCAAACTCTACCGCCGCCTGGCCCGCCTGGCGCTTCTGCGATGCGGTCTTCATCGCCGAGCCTTTCATCGCCGATCTGTTCGTGGATGGAAGATGGTTCATTTCTGCTCTCGCTCCCTGCTTAGTTCATCCCCCGCATGACGGACTGGCGGTGCAACACGCAAACCCCGCTCGCGTTGCATGTGGGGAAGGTCAGCAGGAGAACATTGAACGGCGTGCCCGGAATCAACGGCGTGAACTTGTAAGCCACATCCACCTGATGCAACACAAAGGCGGGCGCGGTGTTACTAGCGTTCAGTTCAGGATCAACCTGCGCGGCAGGAAAAGTGAAAGTCACACCCGTTCCCGGATAAGTATTGCAAGCCGCTTTGGCTGTGGCCGTACCGGGATTTACGATTCCCGCGGACGGCGAACAAACCTGGACGGACGCGTTGGCGGTGGGTGCGTTCAACGCCCCTCTCATATCCTCGTACGTCAGAAAGCTGGACGCGAGGACGTTGTTAGCAGGGCCGTTGGCCGGCAATTGGATGGCTGACGGCGTGGCACCGCCCATGATGGAATATTCCACCCCGGCGCGTGGCGCTGCTGCCAGGTTTGTAATGGTAAAAAAGAAATACCCGAAGTTGACTGCGTTGAGTAGCAGCAGCAGCAGTATTGGCATCATCAGGACGGTCTCCACAATGCTCTGTCCCGCTTGGACGCGCGTCTTGGCATTTTTTCGAATACGCATCCTCATCCCCTTAAGCCACCCGTGAAGCGATACTCAGGCCGGACCTGGCCGGCGAGGCTGGACCCGTCTCCACGGCTGTCACTTCCGGATCTGCCTGGAGCGCAACTGGAGCGACTCTGAGTTGATTCAGCAGACGATGCAGATAGCACCGGCTGATTCCCAATTCCCGCGCCGCCCGCAGCTTGTTTCCCGCATGCGTACGCAGCGCGGATCGCACCAGTTCCCGCTTGAAGGCCCGAACCGATTCATGGAATGAGCCCTCCGGGAGTTCCTCCGGGAGGTCTTCCAGGAGGGCGAGTTCCTGCAGTTCGTGCGGCAGGTCTTTTACGCTGAGATGCTCGTGGCCATCCGCTAACACCAGGCTGCGTTCGATTATGTTCTGCAACTCCCGAACGTTGCCCGGCCAGTGATGTTCGGACAGGGCGTGCAAAAACTCCAGCGTAAAACCGTGAAGCCGTTTGTTGTGGGCCTGGGCGAACGTCTTCAGGAAATACTCTGCCAGCAGCGGAATGTCTTCCGCTCTCTCCCGCAGGGCCGGCATGTGGATGCGGACCACGGAAATACGGAAGTACAGATCTTCCCGGAAGGTGCCTTCCTGCACCATTTTTTCCAGATTGCGGCTGGTGGCGCAAATGATCCGGACGTCGATGGGATGGGAGGCATTCGAGCCCAGACGTTCCAGACTGCGTTCCTGCAGCACGCGCAGCAACTTGGCCTGCTGGGGCATCGCCAAGTCGCCAATTTCGTCGAGAAAAATGGTCCCGCCCCGGGCCTCTTCGAAGCGTCCCCGGCGGGATTGGATGGCGCCGGTAAAAGCGCCTTTTTCGTGGCCGAACAGTTCGTCTTCAATCAAGGACTCGGGCAAGGCGCAGGCAGAGAAGGCAACGAACGGTTGCTTGGCGCGTGGACCCAGATCATGAATGGCGCGGGCCACGACTCCTTTGCCCGTTCCGCTCTCACCTGTGATGAGCACGCTGGTAAGAACATTTGACACTTTGTGGATGAGTTCGTTCACCCGCGCCATCGGCTTGCTGTTTCCGAGAAGTCCCGGGACGCGATTCGAGGAGAGCATTTTCTGGGCCGCGCCCAGATCACGGGAGAGGTCGGCCCGCCGGCAGGCGGCCTCTAGGTGAAACTTCAACGCCTGCACATCGAGCGGCTGTTCCAGGCAATCCACCACACTCGGGCGAAAACCCGCTACCACTTTTTTCCACCGAGTGTCCCAGCTGTAAACGATCACGGGCGGAGCAAATTCCTGCTCCGCGATAAACTTCACCAACTCGAGGACCTCTTCACTCGAGGCAGCACCATTTTGCCGATCCAGATTCAGCAGGACCACGTCTGTTTCTGCGGTGTCGAGTTGACTGTCCCCAGCCTTTGCCGTCGAGACGCGCCGAAGGCTGTAACCGGTTCCCAGCACGTGCTGCAAAACGTGGCAAAAGACCTCATCGGGATCGATCAAGAGAATTTGTCTGCTGCAGTTCTGTTCGCGCAATAGGGTCACCTTTTCCTTGCGTTCACAAGGAGGCAAGCATTTCGAATTCGACGGATGACGTTATTTATGAGTCGGGGGAACTAGTATGATTGCGATTCTTAACGCGTCCAGCGAAACCGATCCGGCGCAAAATCCTTACCGGTGGCCCAAAGGGAGGAGGTACTGCGGTGCCACACGCGTCGTTACTATCGCAATCGCATGGCCAACGGTCAATGGCTAATTCGAGCCAGATGATGAGTCCAGCATCCTGGCTGGGATCCGATGTGAAAACTTATGCATACTCGCCTCACTTCCTGAGTAATATTGTTCTCCAGGCGGCCCAAGTGGAGGCATGATCTGGCAACAGTTGTTTACAGCTCCGCCCTCAGGCGGCTGCTTTAACCGCGGCGCCATCACGGTTCTCGACTTAAGTCCCTTCTTCAAGGCCCTTCCCTGCAATGACATAAAGCTAGCCAGATTGGCGACCTCAAGCGCCAATGCGGCCCTCCGGTGTTGGCATCGCAGTTGCAGATATACGGTTTGGGCCTTTGTGCGATCCGTCTGGGTTAGAACCTCGAAGCAGGTCGCCCGGGGCTCGTCGGTTGTTAGAAGCGCATCTTTTGCACGGTGGCGCACCACATAACGGAATTCAATGCTCTTCAAGAAACAAAAATTCGATTGGCTGCTGGTTGGACTTCTCGTTGTCGGGCTGTTCCTATTCGCTTCGTACCAGCCCAGATTCCGTCTGCGCCCCGTCATGCCGCCGGACTTCATCGACGAACCGCTTGCCCGAGCGTCGCAGAATCCCAATCCGGAAGGGAAGGTCGCCAGTGCGTACTGGAGCTGTCTGGCCAGTACGATTCAGTGGCAGTACGGTTACGGGCACACTCTTCCCGCAGATCCGCCTCCTGACTTCACCGCCACGTTGTCGGGCATGACTGCAGACGATACCACCACCCGCATCCGTTACTGGCACAGAGCACAACACATCTGGTACCTGCCGACCGCATGGCAGAAAGACTACGAGTGGAATTTCGAGTGGACGACAGACTGGGTTCGAAACGGCGGCGACTTGCTGAACCATGTGTTCGCCCGGCTAGGCAATTAGGCCCCCCAGCCAGCGCCTCTGCAACTCACCATGACACAAACCAGAAAGAAGGCGGCTTCCAGCGCGAGTTCTAACCAGAAAAGAGAACATTTGAGTGCCGCAGTATGTTTCTAGCCATCGAGATCTGTCTGGCTGCGATCGCGATCGCGTTGGCGCACATCGCACCCGAGCTCGGAGCGAACTGGTTCAATAAGTGGGAACAGCGACTCGGGAACCTGGCCCGCCGCCGCGCTGTCGCGGTACTTTCCATCGGTGTTCTGGCCCTCGCTCTGCGGGCGGCACTCTTGCCTATCCTGCCAGTTCCTGAACCTGCGATCCACGACGAGTTCAGCCACCTGCTCCTGGCGGACACCCTGGCTCATGGCCGCATGGCGAATCCCACGCACCCGATGTGGATTCATTTCGAAACTTTTCACGTCAATCAGAGGCCTGCATACGCGTCCATGTACTACCCCGGACAAGGGCTATTTCTGGCACTCGGCCAGGTGGTCGGAGGACACCCCTTTTGGGGAGTGTGGCTGAGTGTCGGGCTGATGTGCGCCGCGATCTGCTGGATGCTGCAAGGCTGGTTACCGCCGGGCTGGGCACTGCTCGGAGGCGTGCTGGCAGTTATGCGACTCGCTCTTTTCAGTTATTGGGCAAATACCTATTTCGGAGGAGCTGTCGCGGCGATCGGCGGCGCCCTGGTGCTGGGAGCATTGCCCAGAATCAAACGGGACCAGCGGGTGCGCGATGCCATCCTGATGGCGCTCGGTCTTGCACTCTTGGCCAACACCCGGCCCTATGAGAGTTTGTTTTTCTGCGTTCCCATCGCTGCAACCCTGTTGCTGTGGATGATAGGGAAAAATGGTCCGACGTTCCAACGCTCCCTGCGACGCATCGTACTGCCTGTTGGCCTGATATTAATCATCACCCTCGGAGCGACGGGCTACTACTTTTGGCGCGTGACGGGCAGTCCGTTTCGCATCCCTTATCAAGTCAATATCGCGACCTACCATCTCGTCTATTTTCCCTGGCAAAAGCTGGCTCCGGCACCCGACTACCACCATGAGGTAATGCGCGAGTTTTATCAGGGTGCGCCTGTCATCGGGCAATACAACCTGGCGCGCCGTTATCCCTTTGGCACATTATTTTTGAAGCCGATGCCTTTCTGGCTTTTTTACTTCGGTCCACTGCTGACCCTTCCATTTCTGGCCTGGCTCGCCATCAAGTCGCGCGGCAGGTTCCGCTGCCCGATAAGCCGTAAATCGCAATTCCTCTTGGCGGTTTGCGGGACAACGTTTATCGGACTGGCTCTGCCCATTTACCTCCCCCCGGCGCACTACTCCGCTCCCCTGACTGCGGCAGTCTTTGCCCTGATCCTGCAGGCAATGCGTTCCATGCGCATGTGGCGTATCGATGGACGGCCCGCGGGTAAGTTCCTGGTTCGCACCATACCCATAATCTGTTTCGCACTGCTGCCTCTGCGTGCGGCCGCTCCTCTCCTTCACATTCCGCTTCCACCGACGGTCATTCACACCTGGTATTCCACGGACTTCCATAATCTCGATCGTGCCCATGTGCTTGTGCAATTGCGCGCACAACCAGGACGTCATCTTGCCATCGTGCGTTACCAGCCGTACCACGACATTCTCGAAGAGTGGGTGTACAACCACGCCGATATTGATCGCTCCAAGGTGGTGTGGGCGCGCGATATGGGGGCTGCGAAGAATCAGGAACTGATCGATTACTACAAAGAGCGGCGGGTGTGGTTGGTAGAACCCGACGAGAAACCGGTGCGTGTCACGCCGTATGCGGCAAGCATATCCAGCACTGTACCCACTGGAAGCCAGTAGCCTGCATTCCATAACGGGGGATGCGTGTCACCAAGCTCGGAATCTCTAGCGTCTCTGCCATCAACATTCCGACCGCGGTAAAGAGCGACTCGTAGCGCCAAGAGTCCGGTTCGGTTCACTCCGACAGGTCCTTCAAAGATTTGCTACAAAGACCGCAGTGCCCCAGACATTTCCAATCGCTGAAGGCGCCGATCAGGTGAGTGAACCTAAAGGTGAAACTGCGTGGTGCGCGTTTGCTGGATGAGCGGGGGCTGCTCTCCGTGGAAAGTATCTATCTCGGAATCGCAGTAGCGGAGCCTCAATCATTAACGTCATCCCGCACCCAATGAGTATGGAGCTTGCCACATAAAGCCAGAAGGAGTGCGGGACGCCCTGGAACATTTGCGCCATCGGCCAGTGCCACAGATAGATTGAGTAACTGTAAAAGCCGATCCAGGCGAGAGGTTTGAGCTTGCCGACGCTCCGTGTATTCAGCGTCCAGATCAGGATGCAACAAAAACCAAGCGTCACGCTGAGGCTGCCGAAACTCGCCATCGATCGCGTTGTGCCTTCAAAGATAAAAGCCGGAACCAATAAAGAGAGTCCGGCAATCAGCAGTCCGTGTTTCGCGCGTGGTAGAACTAGCGCCGTGGACCTGAAATGCCAAAGCCAGGAGATAGCGACTCCAGAAAAGAGGGCGTCCATGACGGCGTGGGTGTGAATTGTAGAATCGTGGCCGCCTCTCCATCTCACGAACAGACAAACCAAGAAGAGAACCGGCGCGGTGAAAGGTATCCACCTGAAGTTGGCCCGGGGCGACACTTTCACAGAAAGGGCCAAAGCCAGCGGAAGGACAACGTAAAAGTGCTCCTCCACCGACAACGACCAGCCGTGGCCCCAAAAATAAGGTAAGTAAGACTGCATGAAAAAGAAGTCTGCCGGCTTGAGCCACCTATATGTGAAGGGTGCCAGCGACAACAGAAAAAAATAGTAAGCCGGATAGATTTTGAAAGCGCGCCGAACGAAGAATCGCGACAGGTTGATTTGTGCGGTCGTCTTCCATTCAGAGAACAAGAGGCCAGAGATCAAGAAGCCCGACAGCACGAAAAACAGTGAGACGCCTATGCCTCCAGCACGATGCCACAAAATGTACCCGTCATGATGGCGCCCGAGCACCAGCATGATTGCTACGCCACGGAGCACGTCGAGAGATTGGTTACGGCAAGATATATCACTACCTCGAAGGGAAAGGGGGAATACTCTCCCACAGTTTAGCTACCCCGCAATGCTGGGGGGATAAAACAGTGGACATTTTTATGGCCACTTGCTGCCCCAACCGTCGTATTTCAGGAACGGCTATCCGGTTTGTGGATAGGACTTTAAGAGGAACCTGGGGACGAAGCCAATTAAGGCTCAGGTCTCGGTGTCAACGAATGTATACAAAAGTGCACGAATTGAGGGCTCCGGAATAGGCGAAACCGCCGGCACCGGAGCTCGCGGCAGAATCAGCAGGCTAACCTCCCATGCCGCAATTCGGCGCACGCCGCGTAAAGATGAGGCAGAATGCAGGGATGGAGCGTGTTGGCGAAGAACGGACGCGGGCCAGGTTCGGCGGGGCACGCGAGCCAGCCGGAGAAAAAGCTTCATCCGGCAAACCGGTACGGGCGGAACTGGACACGCATGAAATAGCGATTGCCGCCGCCATATTTGCAGTAACCGTCACGTACCTGTGGATTTTCCGCCGCTACACCTCGATGGAACCGGACGAGGGCATCGTCCTCGAAGGGGCGCAGCGAATCCTGCGCGGAGAGGTGCTCTACCGGGATTTCTTCTCTTACTTCACGCCCGGGTCTTATTACTTTCTGGCGCTGCTCTTCAAAACCTTCGGAAGTTCGTTTCTAGTGGCACGAACCGTGTTGGTTTTCTTTGGCGGAGTTTATTCCGCTGTTGCCTACTTACTGGCACGCCGGGTATGTTCGCGCGCGAGCGCGATCTTTGTCGCCGTACTGGTGACGCTCACCACGCTTCCCTATCGCTTTGAGGTTTTGCACAACTGGGACAGCACGCTCTGGGCATGCCTGGCGGTTTACTGTGCTGTGCGCTGGCTGGAGTCTCCGCGATGGACCTGGGCATTTGCTACAGGATCTCTGGCGTCTCTCACCTGTCTTTTTGAGCAATCAAAAGGAGCCGGACTGGGGCTGGGGCTGGGCGTGGGCCTGGTGGCGATTACCCTTCTCGACCGGAAACGGAGACTCTGGAACGGGACGATAACTCTCGGGCTGGCCACGGGAATGGCCTGGCCTTTTCTCGCGACGGTGGCCTACTTCGTTGCGCAGCACAGTTTGTCGCTCATGTTGGCGGACTGGTTCTGGCCCCTGCAACACTATTCGCAGGCCAATCACGTTCCGTACGGATACCAGAACTGGTCGGACGCTACACGTCACCTTTTGTTTGGCAGCGGATCGCTGACGCAGCGAGCGGCCACCATACTGACGATCAGCCCCATTTTCCTGGTCCCTGCTTTGCCTCTCGGTGCCGTGTGTCTACTGGTCTACTGGCTGGTGCAGATGTGGCGAGAACATGAGCCGCGGGCGGTCGCCGCCCACTATGTCATGGTCTGCTCAGCGCTGTCAGGTCTGCTGCTGTCAGTTGTCGTCGGTAGAGCGGACATCATTCACTTCATGTACCTCATGCCACTCTTTGCCCTGTTGCTGGGTTGGATTGTGGATGGACGAGACATTCCCGGACGGTTGTTCCGGCGACTGAGACCAATTTTCATCGCATATATCCTGACTGCCTTCCTACTGTTCGCGGCGCCGATGCTGCTGCGTGCCCTGAACGCCCGCGACCAGATCCAAACCCGCCGTGGTGTGGTGCGCGTGCCGGCGCGGGACACAGTGGTGGAATATGTTCAGGCCCACGTACCCGCCGGAGACAACATTCTGGTCTATCCCTACCTGCCGCTCTACTACTACCTGACGGGCACAGCCAGCCCGACGCGCTACGAGTATTTCCAGCCCGGCATGCATACTCCGCAGCAGGCCCAGGAAATGTTAGCGGAAATATCGGCCGCACGCGTGCCGGTGGTCCTGTTCGACACTTCATTCTGGGCGAAGATTCCAACTTCGTGGCCGGGAACACCGCTGAGTGCGATTGTCCGGGACCCGATTACGGACTACATCCAGCGCGAATATCGAATGTGTAAGATCTTGAATTCGCCGGACGACTGGAAGTTTCTGTTCATGGTGCGCAGGGATTTGGCATGCCCTTGAAAGCGTACTCTGGCCGCGCCATAGAACTTGTTCAATCTCGATGACGCCGAAAACCACTGTCGAACCGCGCGGCAAGCGCTACCTTCCCGATCTTCTTCTGGGAACATTGCCGATTCTGGTTGGCGTTCAACTGCTGGGGTGGATCACCTTTTTGCCCGGCGCACTGCTACACGGCCATGCCGACTTCAGACAACTCTACGCCGCCGGCTATATGGTGCGGACCGGGCACGCCGGCGAACTGTATGACATCCGGGCACAGCAGAAGTTTCAGGATGCGCTGGTCGGCAGTGACGAACGCGCGCTGCCCTTTATCCGTCCGGCCTATCAGGCTTTGCTTTTTGTCCCTTTTTCGCTGCTGCCCTATCGGGGCGCCTACCTGGCATTTCTGGCCGTGAACCTGGCCCTGCTGGCGCTCGTCTTTCGGATGTTGCGTTCTCACATGAGCAACCTGGCGCGGGTGTGGCGCTTCTTGCCCGTCTTCGTATTTCTGGTTTTCTACCCGGTCGCACTCGCGCTCATGCAGGGACAGGACTCCATCCTCCTACTGTTGCTACTGGCGGCTGCTCTGGTGGCGCTCGACGGAGGTCGAGACCTGAGGGCCGGCGTGCTGCTCGGGCTGGGATTGTTCAAGATGCAGATCGTGATTCCGGTTGCACTGCTGTTTTTGTTGTGGCGGCGCTGGCGATTCGTCGCTGGATTCGTGCTCTCGGCCTGTCTGCTTTCCCTGATATCCCTGGGGACTGTCGGATTCGCGCAAACCGCTGACTATATCCGCTCACTTCTCTCGGTGGGGACGAACATGGCGGCGGTCCACCAGTTCCCTCTGCGGGTCAGCATTATGGCGAACCTCCGGGGGCTGTTCTTTGGATTGCTGGGGGCTCGAGTGCCGGCCTTCTGGATTCAAGTTCTGACCGTTGCGGCTTCGGTTTCCGTGCTGCTCTGGGTAGCGCTTGCCGTTCCCGTTAAACAGAAAAGCTCGGGCGCGTTTGTCATCGCCATCACAGCCAGCCTGATTATGAGCTACTACCTGTTCATTCACGACCTGAGTGTGTTGTTGATACCGATCGTAATAACGCTGGACCGATTTATCCTGGCCGATCCAGAGAGGCCCGCCACCACTCTCGATCGCGCCGCCGCCTGGATGTCCGCCGCATTGCTGGTTGCGCCCCTGTGTATATTCCTGATGCCCGAGCATTTTTATCTCGTAGCGCTGCCGCTGTGTGCGTTTATGGTCATCCTGATTCGAAGTTTCCCCGGCGAGCTGCAACCACTCAATTCCGCGAGATGTGAATGACTGACAAAGTCCTGGTGCACCGAGGGCCGCCACAAGCCTCGCCCGCCGGCGTGGGCACAGCCGGAATGCAGCCCTATTGGGTAAGCATCTTTCTGGGTGCATTCCTGCTTTTTTCAGTGCAGCTTCTTCTGGGAAAATATTTTCTGCCGTGGTTCGGCGGAACGCCGGCGATGTGGACCACGTGCATGTTCTTTTTCCAGACTCTCTTGCTGGCAGGCTATGCGTATGCGCACGCGCTGGCCGAATGGTTCACTCCGCGCACGCAAGGCTACCTGCACTCCGCTCTTTTGTTCACAGCGCTGGTCCTGCTTGCCTTTCTTGCAGTGACGTGGGGAACGCCGATCACCCCGAGTGTGAACTGGAGGCCGGCCAGCGGTGATCATCCGGTTTGGAGTTTGATCGTGCTACTTGCGGTGAGCGCCGGACTGCCCTATTTCGTTCTTTCCTCCACCGGACCGCTCTTGCAAAGTTGGTTCACCAGAACTCATTCCGGTCGCACGCCTTATCGTTTGTACTCTCTTTCCAACCTGGGATCGTTGCTGGGCCTGCTTACCTATCCTTTTCTTGTGGAGCCATGGTTTTCCCTGAGAACCCAGGCACGCATCTGGTCGGCAGGTTTTCTTGTCTTTGCCGTGGTTTGCGGCTACTGCGCTCTGCGGATGGGAAAGATCAGGACTTCGACAAAAACAATCAATCCGCTGACCGCTCACGAAGTTGTGAAGGTCGATTCGATTCAAGGAAGGCCCGGCTTCGGAAGCCGTCTGCTCTGGCTCAGCCTGGCGGCGTGCGCTTCCATCATGTTTCTGGCCACGACGAATTTAATCTGCCAGGATGTGGCTGTCGTACCCTTTCTGTGGGTTCTGCCTCTCAGTCTGTATCTACTCTCGTTCATTATTTGTTTCGACCAGTCCCGCTGGTACTCCCGGGCGGTTTTCCATCCCGCATTTGCAGTTGCGATCTTTCTGGCCTGCCTGCTGCTTCTGGGATGGGGCATACGAAGCATCTTCGTCCAGATCGCTGCCCACTCCTTCGTTCTGTTCGCCTGCTGCATGGTCTGCCATGGAGAACTTGCGCGGTCGAAACCGGACTCGCGTCACCTCACTTCTTTCTACCTGATGGTGGCCCTGGGCGGTGCCCTGGGTGGTGTGTTGGTGGCCCTGGTCTTTCCCCACATTTTCCGTGGCTTCTGGGAATACCAGCTCGGTATATGGCTCTCGGCGCTGCTCCTGTTCGTGGTGCTGGGCCGCGATAAGAGTTCGTGGCTTTATTGCAGCCGGTGGGGCCTGTCGGCTATCGCGGTGGCGGCCGCGTTGTTACCTGGAACAACGTCGGTAATGACGGTAGGCAGAAGTGAGCTCGGGAGCTTGTTCCTTGTGCTCCCGGTACTGGTGGCGGCTTACTTCCTGACTCGAGGAAGCCGGGAAGGCTTCGACGCCGGCCGTGCCCGGGCCGTGCCGATTTATTGCGGCGCCGCCCTGCTGGTGGTCGCGGCCATGTTTTTTGTCAGCGCGAGTAATGAAACCCGAAATTCGGTTGTCCGGGCGCGCAATTTCTATGGCGTGCTGAACGTTCGCGAGCTCACCGAACTCCCACCCGACTGGCGCGCCTACTCGCTGTTTCACGGCCGGATCAGCCACGGTTACCAGTTCATCTCGGCGACAAAGCGCGATTTGCCGACCAGCTACTACGGCCTTACCAGCGGCGTCGGCATGGCCGTCGTTGCGCTCCAGAAACATCTGTCGTCCGGAGCGAATCCACAGCACCTACGCGCCGGCTTTGTCGGGCTGGGGATAGGAACTCTGGCCGCTTACGGAAATCCGGGGGACTACTTCCGATTTTACGAGATCAATCCTGAGGTAATACGCATCGCAAACGATGCTCGATATTTCACTTTCCTGAAAGATTGCCGGGCCACTCTGGACGTAATTCCAGGCGACGCCCGCCTTTCGCTGGAACGTGAACTAAACCGTGGTCAACCTCAGAACTTCAACCTGCTGGCCATTGACGCCTTCAGCGGAGATGCCATCCCGGTCCATCTCCTCACCGAAGAAGCCTTCCAGATTTACCTGAAGCACCTGAAAAGCGACGGAATCATTGCGGTGCATGTCACGAACGCCCACTTCGACTTGCTGCCCGTGTTAATGAGGGTCGCGGAGCGCTTCCAGCTCCGGTATGCCATGCTCCATACGGATGGCGACGGTATCACAACTACCTATAGCGACTGGGTGCTGCTTTCCCGGGATCCTGCAATTGTTAACTCACTTCCTGCCTCGACTGGAGGCGGCATGTTCAAGAGCGCCATAAAGCCCGACCTCGCATTGTGGACCGATGACTACAGCAACCTGTTCTTCGTCCTAAGAAGGTGAGCTTCGGAGAGCCCTGGACGGTGTAAACGGATGTATACAGCCGGGGGCACTGCTGTTCCTCCGAGACTCAACAAAGGGAAAACATCTTCTCTCCTCCCCAGACATGGGGTCCCGCCGGACCTGGTGCAAGCATGATGTGAGTTAACTAAACCCATTGTTTTCAATCACCATGTGAAAAATCCCCAAGATTGACCAGGTAGGTCGTTTTGGCGGGCGAGATGCTACAGAAATGCGTGTATAGCATTGCCGACCGCGAATCCCCGCCCGCGGCGGAATCTCTCACACAAAACTCTTGGAGGAATTACACAAATGAAAACCCTGGTTCAGCGGTTTAAGCAACTTCACAATGACGAGGCCGGACAAGGTCTCGTTGAGTACATCATGCTCATCGCGCTGGTCATTGCTGCCGCAGCGGCCTGCTTCCCTGGCCTGTCCACCGCGCTGGTTGATGCGTTCACGAAGATTGGCACCAAGCTCGGCCTATACGTAGCGTAAGGCTCAGCAGTGGGCAGGCACCGCAGTTGTGTTCTGCCCGAGCTTTTCGTTTGCTCCGGCTCGCAAGAGCCGGACAAACGCAACCTAAACTTTAACCCTACACGGCCCCCCTCGTGATGGCTCAGTAAACACAAAAACTTTAGATACATTCTGGCATTACCCAGGTGAGATCGATTGGATAAGTATCTTTTACTTTGCGCCCTGACGATCGCATCGGTGGGAGCGGTGAAGGACGTCCGCGGACAGCGGATTCCCAACTGGCTCACCTACAGCGGTCTGCTCGCGGCCCTGGTGGTGCGCGCCGGGCTGGGCGGGTGGACGGAACTGAAGGGGGGCCTGGCGGGCATGTTGTTCGCCGGCGGAATTTTCTTTTTTCTCTTCTTCATCGGTGGAATGGGCGGCGGCGATGTCAAACTGATGGCCGCAGTAGGGGCCTGGGTAGGCCTCGCCCACGTGGGGCTTTTGCTGATTATGTCCGCGATCGCGGGCGGTCTGCTGGCTGTCGGCTACGTGCTGGTTCACAAAAGAATGTGGGAGAGCCTGCGCAACATGCTGGAGCTGCTGCGCCATCACGTGACTGAAGGGCTCAAGCCACATCCGATTTTGAACGTTCAGCAGGCGGGCACATTGCGCCTGCCCTATGGACTGGCGATCGCGATCGGTACTTTTTATTGCGTTGGTAATGCGTTCTGGTGGAGGTGATTTACGGGCCTGCGAAGAGTTTTGATTGCTTTCCTGATGGCCGCGCTGTTGGCGGGCGCGATGACCTGGTACTTCAGCAAGCGGATACGGTTGAGCCGCGCCGAGCACGCGACGAGTGGGATCGTCGCTGCCGTCACCGACATGCCTTCCGGCGCCACGCTGACCGCAAAAGACGTGGAGCTGGTGGAGTGGCCGTCCAATCTCCCTTTGGCTGGCGCTTACTACAAGGTTGACGACGTGGTGGGCAAACCACTCCTCTATCCCCTGGTGGCCCGAGAGCCAATCTTGAAGCGGGACTTGGGCGTGGAGGGTTCCGGCATCGGTATTTCGGGAAAAATTCCCACCGGAATGCGCGCCACGGCGGTTAAGTCGAATGAGATTGTCGGCGTCGCCGGTTTCCTGTACCCAGGCTCGCGAGTGGATGTGATGGTTACCTACACGCCTCCCGGCGGCGGCAGTTCTGGCCCCGTGACCCAGACCGTCCTGCAAAACGTCGAGGTGCTGACCGCCGGCCAGACCATCGAACCGGATCCGCAGGGCAAACCCCAGACCGTCAATGTGGTGACGTTACTGGTGAGTCCCGAGGACTCGCAAAAACTGCAGCTGGCAAGCTCGCAGGGAGTGGTGCAGTTTGTGCTGCGCAGCGGCGTCGATCAAGCGAATGTTGATCTCCGCCCCACCCACTTAGACCAGTTGGCGTCGGACAGACCTCCTGCGCCTCCGCCTGCCCCAGGCAAGAAGGCGCCCAGAAGAGTAGCTGAGACTAAACCGGTCCATATTCTGGAAATCATCCAGGGCAATAAGCGGACCGAAGAGAAGTTCTGAGTTGAGTGACATTCGATCCGAGGCGGGTCCACGCAAGCGTGGACGAAACGGTGAGGACAAGTTGATGAATAGTTCTAGAGCAGCAAAGATTTCGGGCCTGGTGGTGCTGTTCGGGTTGTTATCAGCCGCGTTGAACGGCGCGGCGCAACAGCTTCCTGCAACAATGGAAGCTCCGCTCACCGGCCCTGCACAGGCCGTGACACCAGCTTCGCCAGCGGCGACAGCGCCGGCGCCACCTCCAGCCCCGGCGCAGCAGGTGCCCGCTCCCTCTGAGGGACAGGCGCTCCACATCCTGGTGGGCAAGTCGGTGGTAGTCAATGTACAGACCCCGATCACGCGGGTTCTATCGAGCAATCCGGCAGTGATCGAGACCCTGGCCACTTCGCGGACCGAAGTCGTGGTCGAAGGGCGGGCCGCCGGGACCAGCAGCCTGATCCTGTGGGACGAGACCGGCCGCTCACAGATGCTGGATGTGATCGTGGACCTGGATGTGACGGGTTTACGAACCGCCATCGAACATACTTATCCCAACCAGCAGGTGCAGGTACAGGCCGACGGTGGCCGCCTGCTTCTTACCGGCAGTGTGCCCGACAGCAAGGCTGCCGAGGAATTGAATAAGATGGCAACGGTGTATTCCACCCAGGTGGTCAGCTCACTGCAGGTGGAACCGTTGCACGAACGCCAGATTTTGCTGGAGGTCAAATTCGCCGAGGTGGACCGCACCAAGCTGCAACAGTTCGGCTTGAACCTGTTCAGCCTGGGAGCGGCCAACACGATCGGCACCCTGGGCACGCAGCAGTTCGCCAGCCCAACCGTCGGGGGTACCGGTATCAAGGGCGTAATCGGCGCGGGAAACACCGGGACGAGCTCCACATTGCAGTTCAGTGACTTGCTGAATATCTTCCTGTTCCGCCCGGACATCAACCTGGGCGCAACCATCAAGGACCTGCAGCAGAAATCCATTCTCGAAATTCTGGCCGAGCCCAACCTGATGGCGGTGAGTGGTCAGAAAGCAACCTTCCTTGCGGGAGGCGAGTTTCCCTTTCCCATCGTTCAGCCCAGCCAGGGATTCACCAGCATTACCATTCAGTTCAAGCCCTTCGGCGTGCGCCTGGATTTTACCGGCACCATCAGCAAGGACAATGTGATCCGCCTGCACGTCGCACCCGAAGTCAGTACCCTGGATTTCTCCAACGGGTTGACCATTTCGGGGTTCAACATTCCGGCTGTTTCAACCCGCCGGGCAGAAACTGAAGTCGAATTGAAAGACGGCCAGTCGTTTGGCATCGCGGGACTCATGGACCATCGGGCCCAGGTGCAGCTGGCGAAGGTCCCGGGAATTGCCGACATTCCCGTACTCGGACAGTTGTTCCGCTCCCGGTCGATCAATCGGAGCAATACTGAACTGCTGGTGCTGGTAACGCCACACATCGTCGATCCGGTTCACGCCCAGACAATGGCCCCAACCGATCCGAAGCTTGCGATCCCGTACCTTGAAAACCCCAAGTTCGACGAAAAACTGCCGGGCTCCGAAAACAAGCCGGACGTTCAGGCATCGCCGAGTTCAAGATGAGCGCCATGACCACCAAAGATCCAGGGAAAGCTGCAGTACGGGAGAACTTGCCGACGAGCGATCCGCTCTCCGTGGTCAGTATTTGTCTCGACACCGATACCTGGGGAGTCTTGAAGCTGTTCGCGGATTCAGTCCCGTTGGTCCGGCTCGACCGGCATCTGGCGGAGTATCGGGTTGACGATCACGAGTCCGTCCTCGATTGGATTGGAAGCCCCCCACCCGACGTTTGCCTGCTGGATTTTGATCACGATCGACGGAGCGCCGCCCTGGTCGCCGAAAGGATTCATGCCGAGGCCCCCGAGACGTCCATCTTTGCGGTTTCCTCGCAGCGCCAGTCTGATTTGATTATTCAAGCCATGCGCAGCGGCTGCAGCGAGTATCTGGCAAAACCGCTGGATTCCGAACAGCTGTTAAACGCCGTAGCGCGGGTAGGAGGACGGCGTCGAGAGAAAAAAGAGCAGGCCAAGGCCCAGGTTCTCGCATTCATCGGGGCCAAGGGTGGGTGCGGCGTAACCACCATCGTGACCCAACTCGGCGCGGTACTCGCGAAATCGTATTCGAGGCGGGTGCTGATTCTCGACCTGCACCACGATTTCGGGGATGCCGCTCTCTATCTGGGCTTGACCAAGTACCGTTATCACTCCTATGAACTGGTCGAGAATACCGACCGCCTGGATGCGGAGTTGCTGCAAAGCTTCGTCCTCCATCACAGCAGCGGGCTCGATTTGATACCAGCCCCTCAGGGCATCGAACCGGCACGGCCGATCTCGCCCGGTGCCCTGGCTCAGACCCTCGAGTTCCTGCGTTTGCGCTACGAGTTCATTCTGGTGGATTTGCCTCCGGGATTGAATGACGAACATCTTGAACTGATCCGCTATTGCGATCAGGTCAATATCGTAGCCATCGCCGAGGTTTCGGCCCTGCGCAACGTGGTACGCCAGACGGACTACTTTACGCGGAAAGAGATCCCATCTGACCGGCTGCGCGTGATTATGAACCGCCACCAGAACCGGAGCATCATCACCGAAGCGCAGATCGAGAAGGTGATCGGTCAGAAAATTTTCTGGAAAGTACCCAATCAATACATTCAGATGCTGAAGTCCATCAGCGGGGGCGATCCCCTGAGTCAGGCGACCAATTCCGAGGTGGCAAAGAATCTCAACGAATGGGCTGGACTCATAGGCAAGAAGCCCAGTACTCCGGAAGACAGGAAGAGTAAGGGTCTCCTGGGACTTTGGGGGCGATAACAGTTTTTTCGATCACGGGGAGTAAACAATGGCGCAATTCAATTCGGTGACACCTTCTTCGAGCTCCATGAAACCGATTCTGGCAGGCGAGGAAAAGAGACCATCCGGTCTTAACTTCAAGGTTTACCAGGAGCTGAAATCCGACGTCCATCGCGACCTTTTGAACAAAGTGGACCTGGAAAGGGTAGCGGTAGTGCGGGACGAGCGCACCCGGGCGCAGGCCCTGGCCGTTATTCAGGACCTGGTGGCAAACCTGCAAACCCCGATGAGCGGCCGAGAACGCGAGCGCCTGGCTCTGGAAGTATTGGACGAAGTCTTCGGCCTGGGCCCTCTCGAGCCTCTCCTGCAGGATCCCACCATCAACGACATTCTGGTGAACGGACACAACCAGGTGTATATCGAGCGGGCGGGAATGTTGGAAGAGACGAACATCAGGTTCAAAGACAATGCGCACCTGATGCACATCATCGACAAGATTGTCTCCGACATAGGGCGGCACGTGGACGAATCATCTCCCATGGTGGACGCGCGTCTGGCGGACGGATCGCGGGTCAACGTCATCATCCCGCCGCTGGCGGTGGATGGCCCGCATATCTCGATACGCCGCTTTGGGCACATCCCGCTTGCCGATGGGGACTTGCTCGCCAACCAGACCCTCACGCCGGCCATGCTCGAGCTGATCAAAGGCGCAGTCCAGGCGCGCCTCAACATCGTTATTTCGGGTGGAACCGGCGCCGGAAAAACGACCTTCCTGAACGTGCTGTCGGGCTACATCTCCGACAAAGAGCGAATCGTGACCATTGAAGACTCGGCCGAACTGCAGATGAAGCAGCGCCACGTGGTCCGTTTGGAGTGCCGTCCCGCCAACGTAGAGGGCAAGGGGGCGGTTCAGCAGCGCCAGCTCCTGATTAACAGTCTGCGTATGCGCCCGAACCGCATTGTGGTCGGCGAAGTTCGCGGCGAGGAAGCTCTCGATATGCTACAGGCCATGAACACCGGTCACGACGGATCGCTGACCACGGTTCACGCCAACAGCCCCCGCGATGCGGTCGCACGTCTGGAAACCATGGCCATGATGGCCAATTTAAACCTTCCGGAAAAAGCGGTCCGGCGGCAGATTGCTTCCGCGGTGTCCCTGGTGATCCAGATCGCGCGCTTTAATGATGGCACCCGGCGCGTGACCCATTTGACTGAGATTACAGGCATGGAAGACGAAATCGTCAGCATGCAGGATGTCTTCGTCTTCGAAAAACAGGGAGTCGGACCCGATGGCCGTGTTCTGGGCGCATTTACTCCCACCGGAATCCGCCCCAAATTTGCCGAGAAGCTGAAAGCCTCCGGCATCGCGGTTCCGGCATCCATGTTCGAGCACTCAGTGAGTGTCTGAGCGAATATCTCCATGACCATACTTTTATTCATTCTGCTTCTGGTTGTCAGCTTCGTGGTACTGCTGTATTTTCTCCGGCCCACTGCGACTGAGACCGCGGTACAACAGCACCTGGAGACAATCGAGGAGAACCGCGCCGTCCAAGACGACGGCACCACCATCCTCAGGCGGCAGGCACTCAGTGCAATTCCGTGGCTGGACGAGTTTCTGCGGAAAATACCGGGATCGGCGGGCATTGCGCGACTTACCCGGCAGTCGGGGCAAACCTGGCAGGTGAGTTCTCTCCTCCTCATTTCGCTCGTAGTAACCGTCAGTGTCGCGATGCTGGCATCCCTGGCCATTCCCAGCATCTTCTTCAGCCTGCTTCTGGGAATCGGCGCCGGATCGTTGCCCTTTGTGTTTCTGGTGATGGCGCGCGAGCGCCGCTTCAGGAAATGCGATGCGCAGGTACCAGAGGCCGTGGATTTGATGGCTCGGGCCCTGCGTGCGGGTCACGCGATTCCCGCCGTGATCGAGATGGTTGCCAGGGAGAGCGCCGAACCTCTGGCGGGAGAATTCCGCACCGTGCACGAGGAGACGAATCTCGGTCTCCCACTACGCGACGCCATGTTGAACCTGGTCGACCGGGTGCCGCGGGATGACGTGCGCTTCGTCACCACCGCAATTCTGCTGCAGAAGGAGACGGGTGGAAACCTCGCGGTGATCCTCGATAAGACCGCGGCTTTGGCCAGGGAACGATCGCGGCTCTACGGGCAGCTACGTATCTACACCGCCCAGGGGCGCATCACGGGCTGGATTCTTTGTATCGCGCCTTTCGTCATGTGTGGCGTCCTCAGCCTGCTCAACTGGAAGTACGAACGTATTCTGTTCACCCATCCGACCGGTATTAGGGCGATTTATATCGGACTGGGCATGATGGTGTTGGGTGTTCTTGTCATTCGCAAGATTATTGATCTCAAGGTCTAGCCAGGTCAGAACCTATGTCGCTGATGATTTTTTTCGGAATTTTGGCCTTCGTGGGCTTCTTCCTGATCGCTCTGTTCATGCTGCCGCGCTCTTCGGCGGAGAGTGCATTGCTGGACGAGGCGACGCGACACGCCCGTGAGCTGCACCAGCCAGGGTCCCAGGCCTCGCGCCCGGGCGTTAACGTGGATTGGCTGGCCAAGCCATTCACTCTCGTCCGCCGCTTCTTTTCCAGTGATCCCGATCCCGACTTGGTGCGGCGACTGATGCTGGCCGGCTATCGCAAGCCGGCTCATGTAGATATCTTCCTCGGAGCCAGGCTCGTCCTGCCGGTTGCTCTGGGCTGCCTGTCCGCGATTCTCTTCAGCACCAACCTCTTCCTGTTCTTGATGACTCTGGTTGTGGGCTTCTTTATCCCCGATTTTTGGCTGAACTTTGCGGTCAGGAAACGCAGAGAGAAGATCCGGCTCAGCCTCCCCGACGGCTTGGATTTGCTGGCCATCTGCATAGAGGCAGGGCTGGGCCTGGATCAGGGCATTGTGCGGGTGGGCCATGAACTGCGCGTGAGCCACCCGGAACTGAGTGAGGAACTGCTCCAGATCAACCTCGAACAGCGGGCGGGTGCTCCCAGAATTGCCGCCTGGCAGTCATTTGCGGCCCGCGCGGATACGGAAAGTGTCCGGTCCTTCGTGGCCATGCTGGTGCAGACCGATCGCTTCGGCACCCCCATCGCCAAATCGCTGGGGAGTTTCTCCGACTCGTTGCGGACTCAGCGCCGGCAAAGAGCTGAAGAATTGGCCGCCAAGACGACCATCAAGCTGATACCACCGCTGGTATTTTTTATTTTCCCGAGTATGGGGATTGTGATTCTCGTCCCAGCAGCAATTTCGATTTTGGAAAATCTTAAACACCTCGCCGACTAAAGAGGTGCGCAGTAGAACTCAATAAACTGGAGGAAACACAAAATGGACAGCGTAACTTTGGTGAGAGTAGTTTCGGGAATTTTGGCCGTCGTAATTCTTGTTGCCCTGATCTACAGGATGAAAAAGAAGGCTCCTCGCTAGGAGCGGCCCCAAACAGACGAGGCAGGTAAGGAGCCGTGTTTATGCCGCGCACAGTACGCCAGGTTTTTGTTTATAACAAGACGAAAGAGACCTTTCTTGCCTTTCGGGTGACCGTGGCTGACTCGATTTTGAGTCGGTTGGTCGGCCTGCTGGGCAAGCGATCTCTTTCCCCCGACAGCGGAGTGTGGATTGTGCCCGCAAACTCAGTCCACACCGTCGGAATGCTGTTTACCTTTGACCTGGTCCTGATCGACAAGGATTTCAAGGTGGTCGGCTTGAAGGAACTGTTACGACCGTTCCGGGTAACGCGGCCGATCTTTCGGGCAGAGAGTGTGCTCGAATTACCGGCTCACGCCATCATCAAGAGCAGGACTGAGATTGGCGATCAGTTGCTGATTGAGCGCTTCGAGGCCAGGAAACCCACGCTCCGGGATTCGACGGAAGCCGCCGTCGCTTCTGGAGACAGTCTGGTCCACTCCGGTCACGCGGGGCCTTCCATGCAATGATGCAGGCGCTGCGTCGGGCGTGACCGGATGGAGGCTCATTCTGCCCGGGCTGGCCGGGGTTGATATTCAAGTCGGCGCCGCAACGAGGTCTAAAGTGTCGGGTACCCATGCTGAGAACGAATTTCCGCAAGCATCGCCAGGCAAAGCTGTCGCTCCGATAGATGGGCTGGATCGCGCTTTCCAGACCCTCGCCGACCGCGCGCTGCGGGAGACGGGCGCCAGCAGCGTTGCCATTGGCCTGCTGCGCGAAGGCGGGGTCTTTTGTCGTGCCACGGCCGGCCTGCCCATAACCGTGGTCGGTGACCCGATCAATCGTGAAACTGGCCTCACCGGATTGGCCATCCGCCGCCAGATGTCGCAATGGTGCAGTGACACCGAGGCCGACACTCGAGTTGATCGGGGGGTTTGCCGGCAGCTCGGGGTGCGATCCATTATCGTTGTGCCCGTATTTGTGCAGGACGCCGTGGTGGGCGTGTTCGCAATCTTTTCGCGAGATCCCGACGCTTTGTCTCTGGCGGATCTCAATACCGTGAAAAAGCTATCACACTGGGTCAGCGAGGCCTTCAGGTACACAATCCGTAGACCTTCACCCGTCCCGGCCATTGTGGATCAGAAGGCTCCAGACCATCAGCCGCCACCCTACATCATTTCCGAGCGTCAGGGAAGACGCCTCAGAAACTACGCGGCTAAACTCTGGCGAGCTATCGCTCGGGTGAAGCTCGCTGGACAAAATGGGCACACCGGCTAGGGGTTGGCACATCTGTCGCGTGCATGATTCCGGCCGTCGCCGTGATCGCTTTCGCTGACACTCTCCACCTGAAAAACGAAATGCACGTCGCCCGAAGGCGTGGCCGCGGCCTAGCTTTCTGTCTGCGCTCCTAGGGGGTGGGAATCACCACCTGAAGTTCGTCCGAGTAGGAACTCTGCGCACCAGCTGAATCGACCGAGGTCGTGACGTAGTAGTATTTCTGTCCTCCTTGGACAGAGCTGTCGCTAAAAGTTGTGCTGGCCTCGAGTACCGTATTGATCTTTGAGTACGGTCCACCCGCTTGGCTGGCTCGATACACGTTGTAGCCCGCCACGGCAGGGGCCGCATTCCAGGAGAGATCTACGCCGTGTTGTGGCGGAGCGACTCCTGTCCCGGTGAGGTTCGCGGCGGCGGTATTGGCCGCATTGCTGGCAAAGGAGAGGGTCGCCGCGGCGCCGCCCGAAGCGCGTGGAACAAAGGTCAGAGTGAATGGCAGGCTCTGCCCCGCTGCGATCGTGACTGGAAACGCAATACCACTGAGCGAGAACTCGGAATCAGCCACGCTGGCTGACGAAAGAGTGACGCTCGATCCGCTGGCGACCAGCGTTCCGGACTGAGTCTTGCTGGTGCCGACCGTTACACTTCCGAAATCAGCGGATACTGGAGCGATGGCGAGTTGGCCCTGGATCGTGCCTGAGCCAGCCAGGGGAATCATCAGGGCTGGAGTGGAAGCATCCGAATTGATGGAGATGCTCCCGCTCGCCCCCCCGGCAGAGAGCGGGGCGAACGTCACGCTGAAGGTTACTCTCTGACCCGCCGCCAGCGTAGTGGGCAGAGTTAGTCCATTCAGAGTAAAGCTGCTGCCGGTGGTGGTTGCTTGCGAGATCGCGGCTTGCGTGATGGTGACATCCGATCCACCGGAATTGGTAAGCGTCTCTGAAAGGGACTGACTGCTGCCTACCTGAAGCGCGGCAAAACTCAGGCTGGAAGGATAGGCTGCCAAAACCCCGGGGGCCGTCAGCGTGGGGGAGGGGTTGAAGCCTGTGCCACTCATGGGTACCGTGGTTGTTGTGGTGCTGACAGTATTGTGTTTTCCGGATTGATCATGAATTGAGGTTATCGAACTGACCAACGAAAGGCTGCCGCTTGCGCTGCCACCGGACATGGGCGCGAACACAAGGTTGAGAGTGACATTTTGGCCGTTCGTCAGTGTCAGTGGCAGGGAGGGACCGCTCAGGCTGAAGCCCGGCCCCGCCACCGTTGCCTGTGAAAGGGTCAAGTCGTACTTGCTGGAATTGCTCAAGGTCAGCGCCTGCGAGGCCGGGGCGCCAGTCTGCACATTCCCGAAGTTCACGCTTGCCGGATTGATGTTCAGCTGACTGTGGGCGATGTTGGTCCAGCAAAGGATATTAAGGATATTAAGGAGAAGAATTATTACTGCTTTCGACCGACAGAAAGGCTTCACAGCGTCGCCTCAGTTCCGTGCAAACGCCTCACGGGGGAATGTGCTTCTGCTGCCCTCCATCGGTCAAATCTTGTGGCAGAAACGAGGGCAAGCTGCAGCATTTGGATTGTTCAAGGGATGCTCAAACACCGGAAGATCACTGGAGTGAATTCGGGACCGGATTGATGGGCACAGGGATTTCCACACTTTGGTAACTTGCGGAGCTTTATCGCGGGAATTCAAATTGGTTGAGTAATCGGCGAATGGATAGGCTTTGCAGGTTCGCCAGCGCTGAAGTGCTCGCGACCTGCGTTACCGGTGCCAGATGGGCCTGTGGCGCTTCCCTGGGAAAATGTTGCTAAGAAAAAAGTAGATTCGGATGCGGACAACGGTCCTGAGGTGATAGTTCGCACCTTCCCACAATCTGCCCCGCGTGTGCCGGCCGCTGTCCACGAGAACGTGAAGGCCATTTTCTTTGCTGATGACAGTGCCGAGGTATCAAGCGGGTCCAACATCACTTTGCAGAGGTTCGTCGATATTCTCAATGCCAATCCGCGATTGAGCGCGGTAATCGAAGGCCACACTGACAACTTCGGTGACGAGGCCTACAACTTGGATCTCTATGCGTCGAGCGATGGCGGCAAGAGATGTCCTGGTGAGTCAATACCAGATCTCGCCTGGCCGCCTCAGAACGATTGGATTAGAGTCTTCGGCGCCACCAGAATCCAAATTCGACCCGCAAGCGGGCGCGCTTAAAATCGAAGGGTCGAGATGCGGATAACGCAGCCAGACCTAGTCTCTCGGCAAGGTCCGACCCCAGGTAAACCTGTTTTTGGTCCTCCGCTTAAGCACATTGCCTTTGGCGCGCCCCTGTGTACTCTTCCCCGAAAATCGAGAGTCTGAGAGTATGATGTTGTGATTACGTTCACGAGCGACGGGCGCCGGTCGCGTAGCCTCAAGGGGACGACGATCACAGACGTTCTTGCCGCCAGGACCAGCTTCATCGTGCTGCAAGCGCTCGACTTGGCAACGACGCTGATCGCATTTCACTTCGGCGCTTTCGAGGTCAATCCGCTGGTGGCACACCTGACCAGGACTTTCGGTCCTACTGGCGGTGTCCTGGTTTCAAAGCTGGCTGCTGTTCTCATCATTTTTCGAGTGCGAAAGCTCATGTGGGTTGCCAACCTGTTTTACGTCGGCGTGGTCTGCTGGAACATTTTCGTTCTTCTCGCTTTTTTGCACCTGATGCGCCACTGAGTCTCTTCAGCGGGAGAACTTCAACTTGGTTGACTGGCGAACGACGATGGGCTAGGCTTTCGTGGGTTTGTGGAGGGATTAACGTGATTAACCGGGCTCTGCTTGGGGCAGTCACAACTCTTGTTCTTGCGTTTCCTGTCACCATTCACGCTCAAGCAGCGGCCGAATCCGCTTTGACCGGCGCGCTCTCCTCGTCAGCGACCCTGAAAGCGGGCTCCATCTTGAACCATTCATTGAACCAGGCCAGCGGCCGGCTGGGCATTCGCATTCATGAACGGACTTCAACTTCGACACAAGTTGGAGCAAAACGACAGCGACCAGGAACTGCAACGACGGAACTAATGAACCAGAGCCCCGGTAGCCGGGCTGTTGTTGCCTCGGGCGCGAATTCCTCGCCGGCTAAGGGCGGCATTTGGGTGCAAGGCGGCGAGAGCCGGTGTGCTTCGGTTAGCTCCAGAAGTCAGGCTTCTCCAGATCCGACCGGATCAGGAGTGTCGTCGGCTGATTGTCCCAGGACAAAATCCGAACCTGATGCAGCCACTACCGGCAAGTACAAGTCATTCGTTACCCTGTCCTTCCCAAAGTAAGAAAGGTTTTGTGCTCGCCGAACAACTGCATTTCCCGGTGTCGGCGGGGCGCCGGCCTGGAATCATTTATACGACTCGAAGGTCTATTGGGTCGAGATGCTGAAACTCACGGTGATACGAGTCGCGGTCGGAACAGCCTTGCCCGCCTCGTAATGGGGCTTGAAGTGCCATTGTTTGACAGCTTCCAGAGCCGCGGCAGTGAGCATTGCGGGACCACTGATCACCTGCAGAGCCTGGACGTTCCCGTCCTCGCCGATGTTGGCCTGCAGCACCACCGACCCTTGCACGTTCGCTTGCTGCGCGGGTAGAGGATAAACGGGCTCCTGCGGCCGCCCCAGAATTTCTACAGTCCCGCCTGAAAAACGTACCTGCACACCCGAGCTACTCGCGTTCGTTTCAGTCCCGGTAACCGTGGAACTAGGTGCCATGGCGGAAGACGGCGGCGAGTGCTTTTTCAGATCGATATGAATGGCGGAATTTCGCGCCACGATAGTCTTGTGTTGTCCGCTGGAAAACGTCACGTCAACCTGCAGAGGACTGAGAACAGTCTCGTGGGTGTCAGGAGATACGGAAGCGTGGGCCTCGGCATTGGGCGATGGGCTCTGCGTCGCGCTAACTCTCTTCGCACGTGCTGAGTTGAGCGGCGGCTCGGTTTTCTTGATCGTATCGGACATCGCCTGGCCCGACATATCGTCTAAATTGAGCGCGTCCAGCCAAAACTGCCGATTCCTCATCACCACGAAAACCAGGGCACTGATAAGCAACGCCAGGGCGAAAAGCAGCTGGAGGCGACGTTTAGCGTCGGAAACCGGGTGGATGGAATCAAAATTGACTTGCGGTTCGTTGTTTTCACCGAACATAGTTGGCTACCTTTTTGCCGCCGAATGGGGGCAACGGCGAAACAGTATGCCCCCGAAACCCTAACAAAGCTAGCGGAACGTATCACCGGAATCTTCCCGCTTCACTCACTCCGCTGATGATCGCCAAAAAAGCAAATTTCACGCCCGATGAAAGCAGGCACGGGTGTGGAAATCTGTGCAAAAACTCAAGGCAGCAAAAAGTGAATCGTAATGCGGCTTTCGAACCTGGCCGGCTGCCCTCTTAAAAGGCGAGGCTGGAAGCGCCATTGTCGCACCGCGTCGGTGGCAGCCTGCGCCAGTTGAGGATTGCCACTCATCACCTTCACTTCTTGAACCGAGCCATCGACCCCGACTAACGCAGTGAGCATGACCGACCCCTGAACGCCTTGTTGCCGGGCTTCTTCAGGGTAGTGCGGTTGAACTCGCGTTAACACAGAGCCATTCGTTGCTGGGGCGAGATCTTGCTCAGCCACTGCCAGCGGATTACTTTTTCCAGCAAGTTCGGTCGGCTTCGTGCCGGTGTTCTGCGCAGAAGGGGATGTTGCTTCCGGCGGTTTCGCCCGAAAAATCATCTTGCCGCGTTCATACATGACCAGCGCGTCATCCGGGTGCACGGGCTCGACCTTCGATTTTGGAGCCGGGCTGGACACGCGCGGCAAGACAGGGAGGATACGATCCGGCACCACAGGAGTAAGTGGTTTCTCGGCTTGATTCGGGAGCGGAGGAGAATACTCCGCCGTAGCCAGCACTTCCTCCGGCAATGCGGCATTCGCATTCTGGGCGCGATTGACTGCCATGTTCCATCCGGCGCGACCCACCATCCAGCCCAAAAGCAAAGATAAAGCAATGACTGCCGCTGTCAGGGCGCCGGTCCGGTAGTCGCGGCGACCTCCTGCTAAACCCTCTTGCGCCGATTCAACAAAAACTTCGCGCACCATTTGTTCCGAATCCATTGCTTCGGAGTCGTAGTCGGTCGGTAAGTATTCTGTTTGACCAGGACCGTAGCTGTGGTGCGATTCCGGCGGGCTTTTGACCGGTGCCAATTTGGCAAAGGCCGAGAGGTTCGTGTGAGTTGGATCGGGCTTCATCAGGGTTTTCGAGGGAGAACAGCAGGGCGGGGAGAGGAACGAATGTAAGTTTCGCCTTTAAGAGCCGCCTTGTCAACAGAAATGACACTCATGTAACTATATGAATGGATTAGGTTTATCAAACCTAAATCCATCTTCTGGGAGTCGTTTGATGGCAGGAATCAGGTAAAACCTGAAATCTCGCTGCTCTCGTCAGACCCGAGAACGCGATTACCGGGGAAAGGAGGAAAGGAGCCCAACCCTCTGTGAGGTACGCGCGGCCAAAGTCGGAGTCCGTCAGTATCAAACGACGCGCAGGCTTATCTACGCTGCCGTGCAAGTACACCGGGCCAGTGAAGTCGTTGCCAATCGGTAATGCCGGCGCGGAGTACGTTTCTGGCGACTCGTCTTCGTAGACACTCAGTGCGGCGGTTGAAAAATGTAAATCGAAATTCGTTGTGACCAGCCGGACTTTGGCAGTCGTGTTAAACAGTGGAGATGATTCGGCGTAGAGTTGGGACGTCGACCTTCCTATGAGCCAGTCGCCCAAGAAAGTGATCTACAGGCTCAGCCGGTTCCCGAGTCAAAACGCCGGAAGCGACTTGATCCGCCAAGTTGTCGAAATCGGGATAGTTTGAGGGGGGCGGAATCGACACGCCTGCACTCGCCCCATCATCGCTTCGCGATCGCGTTGCGTTCGCCTGACGTCGTTTCTAAAACGGGACTGCAAGAGTGCTCAACGGAGAAACCTCGGCGATTGGACGCCGTACACCCCTAGCAGTTCGTTCTCTTCAGTCCGCCTTGCGGAGGAATATCTCACGAATACGGGCATTTTTGTGCATTTCGGGGCAAACAGCTCGCCGTTTTCTCTGCAATCCAGACTGTGTGGCGGAGAGGGAGGGATTCGAACCCTCGGTACCGGTATTAGCCAGTACAACGGTTTAGCAAATGAATCGTTCTCGCCGCCCTCACTCGTTTTCAAGCACTTAAGTCTGGGGTCGGGGCTTCCAAGTCTGACCATTACCCAAAAGCTGACACAGAGGAAAGTAGAGGTAAGCTGGGGCAGAAGTCCGAGAGAGGAGACGAGGACGATGCCTAAGAAGGGTGACACGGAAGAGCAGATCGTGTCGGTTTTGCGCCAGGTGGAAGCGGGCGCTCGGGTGGCGGAGATTTGCCGCAAGGTGGGGATTGGCGAGGCGACTTACTATCGCTGGAAGCGGCAGTATTCGGGTGTGGGCGTGAGCGAGCTGCGTGGGCGGCGGCAGCTGCGAGAAGAGAACGGGCGCGCGCTCCGCCACTCGATCTACCGCGCAGTTGAGCGGGCTGGGATCGTGGCGGAAGGCATCAGCTTGAAAACCCAGCGCAGAATGACGTAAGCCACCGGGCGCGCCCTTCGTGTCCTTACGAAAGGGAGAGACATACTTTGTGG
>JBOGLD010000031.1:0-39602 GCA_050745885.1 Terriglobales bacterium | reverse complement strand
GCCGAAATCCCTGTGGAGTTTGGGCCATCACCACCCGTTCCCGAGGCACGGTTGCCGTGATCACGGCGCCTTCGGAGGTACGTTCCACTTGTTTGACGGTGTCCATGGCCGGCATTCCTGCGATGGCCGCACCATATTTTCGGGCAGCCTCGATCACGTCGTGAATGATTTGTGCGGTCACGAAGGGGCGCACCGCGTCGTGGACCAGGACAATATCGTCCGCAGCCGCCGAGACTGCGTCCATGGCATGGGCCACGGATTGCTGGCGGTGCTCGCCGCCTTCCACCAGCGCAATCTTTTTGCCCGCAAGTTGCTGGTCTGTTTCCAAGCGAGCTTGAAAGCCCGCAATCTCGTTGGCGCGCAGGGCCACATAGATTTCCGCGACCTCCGGGCTGGCTGCGAACTTGCGCAAGGTGTGAACCAGAATCGGTGTTCCTCCGATCTCGGAGAACTGCTTGGAAGGTGCCTGCTTCTTGGCTTTGGCATCGGAGGCGAGGGCCATGCGAGTTCCCAGGCCTGCCGCCGGAATGATCACTACTACCTTCATCGCGGCCTGTAAGTATAAGGGCTGGGAGGGAAAGTGTTCAAATTCCCGCCGAATTGCGCTACTAAGCGCACGTGAAAGGTATGCGAAAATATCTCTTGGACGGGAAGCGGTACAACCCGAAACAGCTCACATGATTGACTTTTGGAGATCTGCAATCCGGCAGCAGTTTCATGCGTCGATCGACATGCTCGCCAACGCCATCGAAGCCTGCCCGGATTCCGTGTGGTCCGCTAAGGGACGGGGCGCGTTCTGGTACCTGGCCTTTCACGTGCTCTTCTTCCTCGACCTTTATCTCTCCTCGGAAGGCGAGTCCCAATTCCGTCCACCATCACCGTTCGGTCTCGCTGAACTCGAAGCGGAAGTCGTGGTGCCGGAGCCCGCTTACACGAAAGACGAACTGCTCGGGTACGTCGCGCACTGCCGCAAAAAGTTGGATGCCGTGATGGCGGGAATGACAGAAACCTGGGTTGCGAGTCCCTGTCCCTTCGAATATCGCCAGATGAGCAACGGTGAACTGCTGCTCTACAACATGCGGCACGTACAACATCACGCCGCTCAACTGAACATGCGGCTTCGTCAGGCCACAGATTCGGCGCCGGACTGGGTGTCAAAGGGTGGTCAGAACATCAAGGCCAGACCCTCAACCGGAATGTGAAGAACATATTCTTGACCGCTTACACGGCCCGGAACGAATCGCGCAAGAGGCGAACGACATCCGGGCGGCCGCGGTCAGCCTCGCGGTAGCGTCCTACTTTTTCGGCGGCTCCCACAGTTCAATCCGATTGCCAGCCGGGTCCATGATCCAGGCGAAACGTCCGTAGTCGTAATCTTCGCGGTGCGGATCGATTTTTACACCCTCTTCCTGAAGCTCCGCCAGCAAGGCGTCCAGATCATCCACGCGATAATTGATCATGAAGGGGGGAGGCGCTGGGATCGAAATACCGGGCGTCGTGGGGAAAAATCGACCACACCGTCATGCCTTTCGCTTCTGGCTCATCCATCTCGCGCCATTCGAAAGTTGCGCTTGTTCCATCCGGGGCATGCGGAATTCCCAGATGTTTTTCATACCACTGGTAGAGCGCTTGCGGATCTTGTGCCTTAAAGAAAATGCCGCCAATGCCGGTCACGCGCTTCATATCTTCCGCTCCGCCTTCTAGGGTGTTTACGGTATGACATTTTGCCCGCATAGTGAACTTTTTGCCAGGTGAAGTCTGCTTCACTCGCCGGAACCCACGAATCACGGCGGTTAGTGCAACCAGGATAGCTGGTTAACGAACCTAACCAAAGCCTTCGTGATCGGCCCTGGAAATGCTACCCACAATGCAGCACGATGCTTGGGAGGCAAGAATGAAACACGCACAACGTTCATGGCTGTCGCTGGTAAGTTTTTGTGCTGTGACCGGGGTGTTGGCCGCGCTGGGCTCCGCCGTTCTGCTCGCCGGCGCGTCGCTGACATTCGCAGCCGCTGAACCCGCTCACGGCGCGGGTGCAAGCGCGATCGCCGATGCGTCCGTGGTTCAGACTATGGAGCAACCCGCCGCCAGTCAAACGGTCAAGCCACGGAGCACGACCCAGCCCGTCGACGATAACGGCTCCGCGTCCAGCAGGACGTTTGCCGGCATGATTACTGACTCGCGCTGCGGCGCCCGGCACCCGATGAACTCGGGCAAGAGTTCCGCGGAGTGTGTACGCTCATGCGTGCGCAACGGAGCGCGCTATGTTCTGGTGGATGGCGAAAAAATCTATGCCCTGGAGGGCAAACCGGTCCGGCTCGGGCAACTGGCGGGCGAAAGGGTGAATGTGGTTGGGATGCTTGAGGGCGACACCATCAACGTGGAAGCTGTGACTCAGGAATAGACTGACCGGACGCCTGCCGCCGTTGCGAGCTACTCCGCAGGCCGCTCCACCATAACCGCCTGCGGCTTTTTCGGATCTCCATTCTGAACCGGCCCGGAGGCAACCGGGGAAGCCGGGTTCACCGACCCGCGAGATTCATAGCGATTGCCGGTACGTTCGTCCCATTTCCCAAAGATCATTTTCCCAGCGGTAGTCTGCAACACCGAAGTCACAGAAATATCAATGGTCTTCCCGATCATCTTTCTCGCATTGTCCACCACCACCATGGTTCCATCGTCGAGATAGGCCACCCCCTGGTTGTATTCCTTGCCTTCCTTCAGGATGAAGACCTTCATGGTTTCGCCGGGCAGCACGATCGGCTTCAGTGAGTTGGCCAGTTCGTTGATGTTCAGCACCGCCACACCCTGGAGCTGCGCGACCTTGTTCAGGTTGAAGTCGTTGGTGATGATTTTGCCTTCATACAGCTTGGCCAGTTCGATGAGCTTCAAGTCCACTTCACGAACTGCGGGGAAGTCATCTTCAACGATCTGAATCTGGACGGACGCCACTTTTTGCAGGCGTTGCAGGATGTCGAGACCGCGGCGGCCCCGGTTCCGCTTCAGCGAGTCGGCGGAGTCGGCCACCAGTTGTAATTCGCGCAGCACGAACTGCGGGGTCACAATGATGCCGTCGAGAAAGCCGGTTTCGGCAATGTCGGCGATCCGGCCGTCGATGATGACGCTGGTATCGAGGATCTTGTAGCTCTTCTTGCCCTGCTTTTCCCCGCCGAAGATGCCGCCCAGCGCCGTGAGGTTGAGCAGGTCGCCCTTGTTGGCCCCCACCACCAGCCCGACATAGGCCATCAACAGCATCACCAGGATTTGCAGGAAGCTCTGAGTGTGTCCAGGGGCAACGCTGTTGCGGATGACGAGTGAAAACAGGTAGGCGCCGAAGATGCCGAGGATGCTGCCGATTGCGGCGCCAATCAGACGCTTCAGACTGACCTGGCGCAACCGCCATTCGAACAGGACGATGCCCAGACCGATGAGCCCGCCCACTCCCGCATCCAGGTTCGCAGGCAGGTTGAACGGATCAGTCAGGTAACAAGTAACAGCAATTATGAGAACAAATAAGAAACGCACCAAAACCAAGTCCACTGAAGGACCTCCCCGGAACCCATCCGCGGACCCCTCCGCCGATGAGCGTCCCGCACTGGTTACCCGGCGCTTCTAAAAAATCGGTACCAGTGATCTGTTAAGCGGAGCCTATGAAATTGAATATGAAAAGCTGCTCCGACCTCCGCCCCCCATGCCGCGGGAAACGGGGAACCCCAACTAGGTTACGGAAAGTATATACCTGAGGCAAAATTCGTTCGTCCGCCCGACCGGCGGCCCCACGCCGCCTTCAACAGCGTCACCAATGCTGCTACCCGCATACTGTTACACTGCTGCCCATGAAGGCCCTTGTCATCAGCCGTTTAGGCGATCCCGACGTGCTCGAAGTGCGGTCCGTCCCGGACCCGGTGCTCGCTGCCGGGCAGGAGTTGATCCAGGTGGAAGCGGGTGGCGTCAACTTCGCCGACATCATGAGCGCGCAAGGCGGCTATCCGGGAACCCCAAAACCGCCTCTGGTAGCGGGACGTGAGTTCTGCGGAGCTCGGGCCGGAGGTGGAGAGCGCGTCATGGGCTACGTGCAGTGGGGCGCATTTGCGGAGCGCGTCGCTGCGCTGTCTCAATTGCTGTGGCCGGTGCCGCAAGATTGGAGTGCGGAAGAAGGCGCGGCCTTTCCGGTGAATTATTTCACTGCTTACTTTGCCTATTGGAAGGCAGGCCTGCTGCAGCCATTGGCGGAGAAGACGGCGCCACGGGTCCTCATTCATGCCGTGGCCGGTGGAGTGGGGACGGCGGCGGTCCAAATCGGAAAGCTGCTGGGCATCGAGATGTACGGCACTTCTTCTTCGGAAGAAAAGCTGGCGCGAGTGAAAGCGTTGGGACTGCAGCACGGGATCAATTACAAGCAGCGCGATTACGAAGCAGCGATCAAAGACCTGACCCACGGCGAAGGCGTAGACGCTGTGTTCGAAATGCTGGGCGGCGAGCATACCGCGAAGGGCGTTCGCTGCCTCCGCGACTTCGGCCGGGTCATCGTGTACGGCGCTGCGACCGGACAACCCGCTCACCTGGACGCTCGCATCCTTTATGCCAAAGGCGCGAGCGTGCACGGTTTGTGGTTGACGTATCTGTCCGCGAAGCGCGAGCTGATGAACCAGGCCTGGCAACAGCTTTCCGATTGGATGGCGCAAGGGCATTTGCGGCCCGTGATCGGCCATGTATTTCCGTTGGAAAAAGCTGCGGAAGCTTATCGTTTGCTGCTGGAGGGGAAGAATTTCGGGAAGGTAGTGCTCAGGTTAGGTTAGCTCTCGCAATCCGCATACCTCCGACCCACACAACATAGACACTACAAATGGCTGTTGTGTTGCGGCTTTCGGGCTGGCAAGCCCCTGCTAACAACCACGCACTCGAGTCGTCCAAAGAGGTGCATGCGAATGTGCACCGGAACTTTTCTCTGGCACGTTACGTAGCAGTGATTGCATCCGGGCCTGAAGAATGATCAGCTGACCCGGTTTTAGAAGCGAAAAATTTCAGGGGTTAAAGGGACTGGCTCACGCTCGGTTTGGCGGCCCAGGTGAGGACAATCCCCGGAGCAGAAAGCACGCGGCCTTGCGGCCGTACTCTTTTCGCTTAACCCCGAGGCAGCATTTTAGGCCTTCGACGGCAAAACGCAAGGTTTTCCTGCCCCAGGCAAATCCAGGCCGCCCCGAACCGGTTCCCGACGTTATCGGGAAAGAAAACAAGGAGTGACAATGAGCGTATCGAAACTCTCCAAGGGCCTGCTGCTGGGATTGGCTTTGCTGCTGGCTACAAGCGTATTTGCCGCCAACAAGGGTCCTCTGCAGGTGACTGCCGACGTCACCGTGAACGGAACGCAACTGCCCGCCGGCGACTACATGGTGAAATGGGACGGCGCCGGACCGAACGTCGAACTGAACATTCTGAAGGGTAAGAATGTGGTGGCCACTGTACCCGCCCGCATGGTCGATCTCGAGCGCTCGCCCGACCGGGACTCGACAGTGATCGCGCTCGACAATGACGGCCGCAGGTCGCTGAATGAAATTCGCTTTAGCGGAAAGAAGTATGCGTTCGCGATTGGCGAAGAGTCTGCCAAATCCAACGCCAGCGGCAGCAGCGGGAATAGCGTTCAGTAGTTGGCGATCTGATTAGTTAGGAGAAGGAAGGGAGCGCGCAGGCACTCCCTTTTTTCCTTAGTCACCCACCTTAGCCCGCAAACGGGATTCCGTTTTGGGTAGTGGAGCTTTGCTCCACCCAACAGCCGGGGACGGCTGTCTCTACCTAGCCTGTGATTGCCAACGACCAAGGACCAAGGACCAACGACCGCCATTAGTACTTCGGCATCTTGGGATCCACGCGGTCGGCCCAGGCCAGAATTCCGCCGGCCAGGTTGTGCACCTTCTTGAATCCCGCCTGGCGCAGAAAATCCACCGCCTTGGCGCTGCGCACGCCGGAGCGGCAATGCGCCACAATCTCCCGGCTTGAGTCCAGTTCGCTGACCCGCTTGGGCAGGTCGCCCAGTGGAATCAGGTGTCCGCCGATGTTGCAGATCTGGTATTCGTGGGGCTCGCGCACGTCGAGCACGAACAGGTTTTCGCCTGCGTCCAGCCGGCGCTTCAATTCTTCCACTTGAATGTCCCCGGCCGATGCTTCCACGGGCTTCTCCTCACCACGGATTCCGCAGAATTCATTGTAGTCAATCAAGTGCTTGATCGTGGGATGGGTCCCGCAGGCTGGGCAATCGGGGTTCTTGCGCAGCTTGAGCTCGCGAAACTTCATGTCCAGCGCGTCAATCAGCAACAACCGTCCGATAAGGGGCTCGCCCTTGCCCAGGATCAGCTTGATGACTTCGGTGGCCTGCATCACGCCCACCAAGCCGGGCAGAATGCCCAGCACTCCGCCCTCGGCGCAGGAAGGCACCAGGCCCGGCGGTGGCGGCTCGGGATAAAGGCAGCGGTAGCACGGACCTTCCTTGGTCGCGAACACGCTGGCCTGCCCTTCGAAGCGGAAAATTGAACCGTAGACGTTCGGCTTCCCGGTCAGCACGCAAGCGTCGTTCACCAGATAGCGCGTAGGAAAGTTGTCGGTGCCGTCGGCGATGATGTCGAACTCGCGAAACAGTTCCAGGGCATTTTCACTGGAGAGCCGGGCGTCGAACTTCCGGATATTCAGAAACGGATTGATGGCTTTCAGCTTCTCCGCCGCCGAATCCAGCTTCTTGCGCCCCACGTCGGCGGTCGAGTGAATAATCTGCCGCTGCAGGTTGGTGTAGTCCACGACGTCGAAGTCCACAATGCCCAGCGTGCCCACGCCTGCGGCGCCCAGGTACAACGCCAGGGGCGAACCCAGGCCGCCCGCCCCGATGCACAGCACCCGCGCCGCTTTCAGCTTGAGCTGTCCCTCCATGCCCACCTCGGGCATGATCAGGTGGCGGGAGTAGCGCTGGATTTCTTCATTGCTGAGGGCAACGGCTTCGGATTTGACTTCAAGTGTCGTGGCCATGAGAACCTCTTAAATTGATGAATTGCCGGACTTGTGAATCGACGGATTTCGGAAAGCTAGCGACAGGAGGGACAACAACAGCGGCGAACTTTGAGTTCCGGTTTCAATGCGACAATCCCGATATCCGGCAATTTCTGGCTTACTCCAGGCCCCCCGCAATGGAAGGCACTATCGAAATACTATCACCGTCCTTGACTGCCGTGGCTTCCTTCTGCAGATAACGAACGTCTTCGTCGTTGAGGTAGACATTCACGAAAGCACGCAGTTTCCCCTCGTCCGTATAGAGATGGCGTCGCAAGTCAGGGTGTTGAGCGACCAGCGTGGAAAGCGCGTCGCCAATGGTGCCAGCTGTAACCTCGACCGCAGCCTGCTTGCCGGCGTACTGGCGCAGGGGGGTAGGGATCTGAATCTTGGCCATAGACCATACATGATGCCACAGGAGGGGCGGGAGATTCATGGGGTGGGTGCGGGAGTGTCCGACCCACATAACAAAACAGCTGGGTCAGGCGACCTCTATTTTCTCATCGACCAGCTTCTTGTCAGTCTCGTCACCGCCGGTCAGCTCGAACGAATTGGTCAGCACGGCCTTGCCCTTCTCCACACTGGTGATCACGTAAGAGCAGCCGAACCAATGCGCCTCGGCCAGATCGGTCTGCGACCACTGGGCCGGGTGATCGGGATGCGAATGATAGAAGCCAATGATGTCCTCGCCGCGCTCCCGTCCTTCGCGCTGCACGCGGATCAATTCCTTGGGATCGATGTTGTAGCGGTTGTGGGCCGAGTCGGTGCGGGTGTTGCCGGCCCGCGCGACTGAGGTGACGGCGCGCATACCGTCGTCGCCCATTTGCCCGAGCAGCACGCCACAGCACTCATGGGGATAGGTCTCTTCGCCGTGCCGCCGGAGGGCTTCGTATTCTTTGCGACCGATCTTCAGCATGAAGAGCTCACAGCACCACGGAGCACAGAGCCACAGAGAAACCCGAGATCCTTCGATCGCGGAGCAAAACTCGCGATAAAAGAAAGCCAGTTCCCGGTTGGCAGTTTGAAGTTCTCAGTTGCATTCGTGTAACTTCAGGCTTCTTCCCAGAACCGCTCACTCAAATATTTGTCGCCGGAATCGCAAAGGATGGTCACGAACACGGCGGACTCGCCAGGGCTGAGCCGGCGTGCCACCTGCAGGCATCCCACGACCCCTGCCGCGGCGGAGATTCCGACCAGCAGTCCCTCTTCGCGTGCCAGCCGCATGGCCATGCTGTATGCGTCTTCGGTCGAGATGCCGATATCCTCGTCGGCAAGGCTGGCGTCGTAGATCTTCGGGATGATGGCGCTGGCCATGTGCTTGGCTCCTTCAATCCCGTGGAAGGGCGAGTCGGGCTGGAGCGAGATGCAGCGAATCGCCGGATTCAGTTCCTTCAGACGCCGCGTGGTGCCGACAAAGGTTCCGCTGGTGCCCATCATGGAAACGAAGTGGGTGACACGTCCTTCGGTCTGTTGCCAGATTTCGTTGGCTGTGCCATGGTAGTGGGCCTGCCAGTTGGCGTCGTTGGAATACTGGTCGGCATAGAAGTATTTGCCGGGATCTTTGGCGTGGAGTTCGCGCGCGGCGCGAATCGCGCCGTCGGAGCCGTCGCCTGGGTCGGTATAAATAATGTTGGCGCCGTAGGCATGCAGGATGTGTTTGCGCTCGATCGAAACGTTTTGCGGCATGCACAATGTCACCGGGAAACCTTGTGCCGCCCCGATCATGGCGTAAGCGATGCCGGTGTTTCCGCTGGTGGAGTCGAGCAGGATTTTGCCGGGGCCGAAATTTCCGCTGGCGCGGGCCTGGGCGACGATGTTAAAAGCCGCTCGATCCTTCACGGATCCGCCCGGGTTGTACCACTCGGCTTTGCCCAACAGCTGGATTCCCGGCAGGTCGCGAGTGAGACGCTCCAGACGCAAAAGCGGAGTATTGCCGATCAGTTCGAGGCTGCGCCGGCCCAGCGCGGGGGCATGACTCCCGTCCGACTGCGTCCCGGTTCGAGCAGGCGCAGCCGTCGAAGAATCAGGTACTTCCTTTCGCTCCCTGGGGACTGGCTGCATAGATTCAGACCGAGGCCGTGACCATCGTAACGTATAGCCAACTCGAATTAACGATTTCGTAACCGTTGATTGGATTATAAAAGAGGCTGCTTCGATCCAGTCAGAATGAGGAAATGCACTCTTTGAGGCAAATCCGCATCTCATGGAATGGAACGATCAGAACGACGAAAGAGTTCGGAAGGGATTGGAAACCGCAAACGAATGGCAACCAAAGTAGAACAGCGAAGTTATGAAGATGCATTGAGCTGGCTGCGCGAGCACGGTTTCGATCTGATCGAGGCCCCAGGCACCCAGGGCCGCGTGTTCCTGAAAAAATACTGCGTTTCCGCCGCCATTCAGAAAAACGGCGACGATGGGGTAAAAATCTTCGCCTATCCCGGATACCTGATCGGCAGCGAGATCTCCAAGCTGGTCAACCGCGGCTACCAGCAGTTTCTGAAGACGGCCAAGACTGAAGTCCCGGCCACCGCGGATCACCTGAAAGCGCTCCAGCAATTTACCGAAGAGTTGAAGGAAGGACTCGGACTGCCCGTCCTGTACAACGAATCGCTGGGCACGGTCAGCGAGTCCTATCACTACGACCGCATCGAGGACCGCGACAAGCCCACGGCAGAGCGCCCCAAGCGCCCCTGGGAAAAAGCCGGAACTCTGACCGCAACCACCGCCAAAAAAGGCCGCGGCTAGCACCCCTATCAACCTGTCATCCCGAGCGCCGCTCCGAGCCGCGCTGGCGCGGTGAGGACAAGTCGAGGGACCTGATGTTTTGCCGCCCGCAGAACTGGCGAAGGAAAAAGCCCGGCTGCTAAACCATCTATTTTTTCGCCCGTACTTGCACCCGGGTCCCGTCCGGCAACTGGCCGCCCAGAAGCTTGACTACACCGCCTTGCACCACGCCTTCGAACTCCTTAGCTTGAGCGACAGGTGGCGCGTGCGAGCCGCCCGCGGCCACACGCCCCATGCCCTTATCCATGGCCTCGTTGGCCAACGCGTCGGCTTCGCGGTTGTGCTCACGCAGAGCATGATCGATGGAGAACCACTCCAATTGCGATATCAATTCCCGGGCGCGGCCGTGGAGTTCCCGCAAGGTTGAGTTCTTTACTTTGTAGATGCCCTTGATCTGCCGTACCAGCAATTCCGAATCGCTCACAACTTTGAGCGCCTTGTGGCCATGCTCGATGGCATACTCCAGGGCCGCAATCAAGCCTTGATACTCGGCGAAGTTATTGGTCTGATGGCCGAGGTACTGGCTGAGCGCGGCAACTTTCTGTCCCTTTTCATCCTGAAGCACAACGCCATAGCCGGCAGGCCCGGGATTGCCTCGCGCACCGCCGTCGCAATGAGCGATCAGATAGTGCTCGGGGGGCTTGGTGGGTGAGGTAAATAGGCCGCGGGACGGATGAAAGGGCATGGCGAAAGTTTTACGGCAGGTTATCTTCCTGCTGCCAAACGGGTGGCTAGCCGCTGTGGCAAATTGGCAGCCATGATGCGGTCCTGGGCCTGCTTCAGATTGTAGGGTACACGGCAAAAGGTAACGATGCGGGCATCGGAGTCAAACACTGCGAAGGCAGCCCGCCAGTCGCCATCTCGAGGCTGTCCGACCGACCCGGGATTGACCATATAACGCATGCCTTCCTTGAGCGCAAACTCCATCTTTTCAGTTTGCCCCACGGTGTTGTACTGCGGACGAAAGTAATCGCTGGCCACATTATTTGTGAAAAAACCTCCCTGCAGATGAGTGTGCCCAAAAAACGTCAGCGGCGTGACCGAAATCATCAAGGGCTCGATCGCATCGCGCAAAGTCACAACGTACTCGTCTTCATCCACGGGAGAACCGTGCACAAACTGGATGTTGGACAGCTCCCCTGTCTGGATCGGGCCGTGGGGCAGTCCCTGCAGCCATTTCAGGTTTTGCGGAGTGAGTTGATCGCGGGTCCAAAGCGCCGCCAACCCGGCGATGGGGTTGAAGTCCTTCAGGTCCATTACCCCGCTGGCCGCCTTATCATGGTTTCCGCGGACGAAGATGTGTCCCAGGTCGCGCGCGCGCTCGATCGCCTCGTTGGGACTGGCGCCGTAGCCGACGATGTCCCCCAGATTCACCACCATGTCGTGCTCCGGGGCAGCGGCCAGGCACGCTTCCAGAGCTTCGAGGTTGCTATGAATATCGCTTATCAGAAGAACGCGCACAGATCACCGGACAAACTGGGGATTATAGACCTGTCGAGCTTAGTCGTGCGCTGAAATGTAGGCGCGAGCGTCCCCGCTCGTGCATGAGCTAGCACTGGCGGCGGGGGCGACCGCCCTACGGGTTCACCACCGGACATCGAGCCCAATGGCCGTGCGAGACTTCCAACAGCGGCGGAAGGCTGCGAGCGCACTCCTCTACCCGAAACTCGCAGCGCGGCTCAAACGGACATCCCCGAGGAACCGCGTGCAGTGGCGGCACCGTGCCTTCGATGGTCTCGAGCGGCTGGTTGCGGTCCGTCCTCAGCGTGGGGACGGCATCGAGCAAACCGCGAGTGTAGGGATGAGCCGGCGACTGAAAAATGTCGCGCTTCGATCCCAACTCCACCAGGTTGCCAGCATACATCACGGCCACCCGCTCGGCGACCTGCGAAACCACCGCCAGATCATGGGAAATAAAAAGCATGGTCAGGCCAAACTTGGCCCGCAGTTGGGCCAGGAGATCGAGGATTTGCGCTTGAATGGTGACATCGAGCGCGGTGGTCGGCTCGTCGGCGATAAGCAGCTTGGGATGGTTGACGATGGCCATGGCGATCATTACCCGTTGCCGCATTCCACCCGAAAGCTGGTGGGGATAGTCGCGCGCCCGGCGGTCGAAATCGGCGATGCCCACCTCCTTCATCGCTAGAACCGCCCGCTTCCAGGCTTCGCTTTTGGCGACCCCATTGTGGGCCAGCACGGCTTCGGCAATCTGGTCGCCTACCCGCATGACCGGGTTCAGGGCGGTCATCGGCTCCTGGAAAATCATGGCCAGCTGGGAACCGCGCAAAGGACGCATTGCTGAGTCGGGCAACTGCAGCAGGTCGCAAACCGCATTGCCGTTGCCAAATCGTATTTCGCCGCTCGCGCGCGCGTGCGCAGGGAGCAAGCGCATCAATGCCAGCGACGTGACGGATTTTCCGGAGCCAGATTCTCCCACCAATCCCAACACTTCGCCCAGAGCAATAGAAAAAGTGAGATCGCGAACCGCGACCAGCCCGCCGCTTCCGCCACCGTTGGTTGTGCGGGGGAACTCGACGACAAGATTCCGGACCTCGAGAAGATCAACCATGCCAGGTAGCGCCGGCGTTGCGTCGACTTCGCTCAGGACAGTGTCCTGCAGACTGTCCTTACCCACAGTATCCCAAATCTACTGCCCCAGAATCAGTGGCAACCCATTCTTGGGATTACCAATCACGACCACCTTTGCGTTCGCGCTTTTGGCCAGAGTCTCCGTGGCCTCAATGCCTTTCCATTCCAGCAATTGCGGACTGATGCCCTGGGCGACGATCTGCTGGAAGTCGCGAATGCCGGCTGCCTCAATGCGTTTGCGCTGGGCCTCCTGCGTTTCTTTCTGCAGCCGGAAGCTCATGGCCAAAGCTTCCTGCTCGGCCTGCTGCTTGGCTTCGATCGACGACTTCAGCGTGGTCGGCAACTGAATGTCGCGCAAGAGCACACTCTCCACCAGGAGGCCACGTTCGCCAAGTTTCGTTGTCAGCTGGTCAAAAATCTGCTTTGCCACCATTTCCCGCTCGCCCGTATACAGGGCGTTGGCCGAGTGGGACGCGGTGGCCTCCCGGATGGCGGCCCGCAAGTTGGGTTCGATCAGCACATTCATATAGTTTGGCCCAATCTTCTGGTAGACGTCGGCGGCCTTCTCAGGATTGAGATGATAGATGAGCGAGGTATCGAGATTCATTACCAGACCCTCGCTCGAAGGCACGCTGGCCGACTCCTTGAGCTCCTGGGTGCGAATGGAAAGCTCATGGTTGGCCTTGAAGGGGTTGATCAGGTGAACGCCCTCAGGCAGCACTTCTCCAGTGACCCGTCCAAACAAGGTGAGCACCCCGACATGTCCTGAATCCACCCGGGCGACGGAGGAAAAGATCAGAATCACCGCTACAAAGGCGGCCGCCGCGATCCCAAACAGCCGCAACATAGAGCCGGAATTGGCGTCGATCACGCGGCCATGAGGCTCATTGAATATCGTCATTGGACTTCCTCCTCGCGGCGATTGTAATCCCAACTCGCAGTTGCGCTAAGTAGCCGTCGCGACACATGCAGGGCGGAAGCTGCCTCGATCGTGACGTCGAAGTGAGATCCGGCTCCGGCCCCCTGCGCTCCCGCCTGGCTGCATCCCGGAGAAAACTAAACCCGCATCACGATTGGTTTCTCCGTATATTTTCACAACCGCACGAGTCGGGAGAATTCGACACGAATCATCCCTGGCGGCCAGAATTCACCGAAAAATCGGCATTGCTGTCGTCCGCGAGCGATCCGCGCAACCGCGCCTGCACAAATTCCGGTCACCCCCTTGTGGAGAGGCGGCACTTCGTTGCATGCAAACGAGATAAATCCCGCCATTTCTTATTGACTATAAAAATGGAGAGAGTACAAACAACCTCGTTCTTTGACACGTTCTAAAGTTTACCCGGTTGGTGCGGCGTCCGGGGCTCGAGCGAGGTCACTCTGAAGCATCGCAAGATGGTCCAGGGAGGGTCAGCAAGGGTCTATAGCCAGGCGCTGGTCGAGGCGAACAGGAACACCCGTCAGAGGCAAGATAGAGTCCCGAGGCGTTGAACAGTTTTTCCGGTTGGCGGTAAGCCCGGAGCCCAAGCACAGATCGCGCCTGTCGTCTTCGCAAGGAGACACGAAAGCAGGTCGGCAAGGGTCTAAAGCGAGCTACTGGCCGAGGCGAACAGGTTCAACACCACCTCGGGACTCTTAATTTCTTCCGCACTACTCTTCGTCTGCTGGGATCTGGCTGGCTGCCGTTTGTTCCCCTATGGCTGTTGCGACCAAGACCGCGCTGTCTCCCGCTGCTTCGCTGCCCGATGCGGCCGGAGAGTCCGACGGATTCTCTCCCGGGCTCATTTCCCCGCCCGTGAAGCTGGATTTCGCGCCCAACCCCAGGCGCTATGGGGCCAGGGGGAAAACAGGAGTCACGAAGTCTTCTCAACCGCAAAGTGCGCGGATGCGAAAAACGGATCTTTCGCCCCGCCTTCGTCTGGAACTGTGCGTGGACTGCACGACCGGAGAGGAATAGCGCGTTGTAGCCGCGAGCGTCCCGCTCGTGCAACGCCCGCGATTTCAGTGCAGGAGGTCGATCATGGGCGGTCCGTCTCTTAGGGCGCGCCTGCGGCCGCGCTTTTTTCGCCGACGGATTTACCCAGAAAGCGTCCCATCTCTTCAAACAGCCGCGCCGCCTGGATCGGCTTCGAGATGTAGCCATTGAATCCCGAAACCATGACCTTCTCGCGGTCGCCGTGCATTGCATACGCGGTCACAGCCAGCACGGGAAGTGAAGCCAGGCGGAGATCTTCGCGTATTCGTTTCACAGTGGCGAAGCCGTCCAGAATTGGCATATCCAAGTCCAGCAACAGCATGTCGGGCTGCGTTTCGGCCACCAATCGGAGCGCTTCCTGGCCGTCGCCGGCCTCGACCACGGCGTGTCCGCGCGACTCCAGCAACTCGCGCAGGAGTTCGCGGTTCACCGGATTGTCTTCGGCAATGAGAATTTTGCTCATGACGTCCCCGCTGCCTTGGTCTTCTTTTGATCCTTGAGGGCACGTCCGACCTCGATCAGCAACTGCTGATGCCAAGAGCCGCTTTTCTGAAAGAGGGCCTGGGTGTCGCGACTCAGCACGGCATACTCTTCCGCTGTCAGGTTCTTGGCCGTCATGACAAAGATGGGCAAGTCTTTCAAGTTCGCCTTCTGTCGTATATGGCGGATGACCTCGAACCCATCCATTCCCGGCATAAGCACATCGAGCAAGACCGCGCCCACGAATTTGGAGGAAAGCACTTCCAGCGCTCTGGCCCCGGATTGGACACTCTGCACTTCGTAGCCGGCCGAGCGCAGCGTCTCTTCCAGCAGTTCGAGAGTCTTGGGGTCGTCGTCCACGGCCAGAATTGCCGCATCCTCATCGGCCCGGGATGCGACATGCTTGCGCACCGTTTCCAGCAGCGTGGACTTGCGAATAGGCTTGATCAGGTAGTCGGTCGCGCCCAGGGCGAAGCCTACCTGTTTCTGATCGACGATGGATACGATGATGATGGGAATCTCCGCCGTCTCCGGCGGTTTGCGCAACGCCACAAGGGTCTCGAAGCCGTTGCCCCCCGCCATCAGGACATCCAGCGTGATGGCGTCAGGGCGGAGTTCCAGGGCTTTCTGCACAGCTTCGACTCCGGACACGGCCATGGCAACCCGGTAGTAAGGCTCAAGATAACTGGCGAGCAGTTCCCGTGCGGGAGCTTCATCATCCACGACCAGGATTAAGGGCTTGCTCGATCCTGCCTCCTTTGGAGCGGCTGGGACTTGAGGAGGTGCGGGAACAACGGAGGGCAACGCTTTCGATGCGGCGGGCAGAGTGAAGGTGAAGCGGCTGCCCTTGCCGGGTTCGCTCTCCACCCAGATTTTGCCGCCGTGGCGTTCCACCAGGCGCTTGGTGATCGCAAGTCCCAGGCCCGTGCCCTGGTGCTGCGCATCCCGGTTTCCCTCCGCCTGGCGGAACTCTTCAAAAACGATCTTTTGGTCCTCGGGTCCTATGCCAATGCCGCTATCGGTCACGGAGACGGAGAGATGCGCTCCATCCTCGATACAGCAAATCTCGATCCTTCCGTCCTTCGGCGTAAACTTCACCGCATTACTCAGCAGGTTGTACAGAATCTGCTTGAACCGGACCCGGTCGGCGTTGACCGCCCGTGTCGCTTCCACTTTCTCTTCCAGCCGGATGTTCTTCGCCGTGGCCAACGGCCGAATGGTGGACAGCACTTCCGGCAGGGCGTCAGCGATCTGGAAATTCTCATACCGAAATTCCAGCTGACCGGCCTCGATTTTGGAAAGATCGAGGATGTCATTGATGAGCTGCAGCAGATGCGCCGACCCCTGCTTGATGTGGTTCACAAACCTTTTCTGCTTGTCATTCAGGTCGCCGGGCGTGCCATCCGACAGTAGATCGGAAAATCCCACGATCGCATTCAGCGGAGTTCGAAGTTCGTGGCTCATCGTCGCCAGGAACTTGCTCTTGAGCTGGGTGGCGCGTTCAACTTCACGGTTGCGCAGATCCAGTTCCCGGTTTTTCTCCGCAATTTGCTCTAGCGACTTCTTGAGGTCGGTGATGTCGCGGGCCACCGCATAAATGAGCTTTTGCTGCGGCACCCAAACGGAATTCCACATGAGCCACTTGTAGGAACCGTCCTTACACAAATAGCGGTTCTCAAACGCAGTCGTAATCTCTCCCTTCAGGAGCTTTTCCCCTTCCCCCTGGGTTGCGGGACGGTCGTCGGGATGGATGAAATCCAGGTAAGGCTTGGCCATGAGTTCGTGGGTGGTAAAGCCCATCACTTTTTTCCAGCTCGGATTCAGGCTCTTGAAGAACCCGTCCACACCGGCCGTGCAGAACATGTCGATCGAAAGATTCAGGAAGCGATTGCCGATGTCGAGCTGAGAATACAAGGAGGTCAGGAACACGCTCAGCGCCAGCCCAACCACGAGGAATGCCAGGGCGAGCAGCCAAACCCGGGTTTCCACCGCCCAGATTCCCCGGTTCAAGGCGGTCGAAGGCTGTTCCACAAGCACCGCCCAACCGTATTCGCCCACCGGTTCGTATCCCGTAAAGAAGCTGCTGCCATCGCGGCTGAACGTGCCGCTGCCCGAACTTCCGCTGAGTGCCGCCTTGACTGGCGGGTAGTTGCTGAGATCCACCAGAGGAGCGTTGGCCCCCAGGTGTTGGCGGGCGGACAGGTGCCCGTTGCGGTCCGCCAGGGAGATTGTCCACCCCCCGTCGAGATTGGTGCCCACCAGCCGTTGGCTGATGGAATCGAGCGCGTAAGCGGCCATGATGATGCCGACAGGTCGACCTTCCTCGTTCCTGATCGGTACCGAGATTGCGACTACAAATTCGAAAGGTGAGGCTCTGGTCTGATAGACCTCAGAAATGTAAGGCGTCCAGTGGCGCGTTACTCCCTTGTACCAGTCGCGATAGGCGAAATTTTCGCCGAGCAGAGGAGGGTCAGGCGGGTTAATGGCTCGCATTGTGCCGTCCAGGTCGATCGCACCGACAAAGGCGAAATCCGGACGCAAGGTCTTCGCCTTCCGCAGATGCGACTCGACGAAAGTCAAATCGTTCTTCGTCCAGGCCTGGATCAGCGAGGGTTGCGAGGCGATGGCCTCCAGGAATGCGCTGCTCTGGCGGAAGTGCTCCGCCACCAGGGTGGCGGAAACCCGCGCGATCTGGCGGCTTTCGGTGGCCGCTTCCGCTTGGACGCGGTGCTGCAGCACTTGTCCGATGGAGTAGGCGAACAGCGCGATGGGCAGAAACAGCAGCGTCAGAAACAGTATGTAAAGACGCCACCGTCCCTTGGATGCCCATCGTCCCAGCGCATCTATCATTGGTCCCTCATGGCGGATGGGTTCAAGCGCCGGCGGCTGCGCCTTTGGATTGCGAACCTGCTCCACTCTGGACTAGCCGTTCGAATTCGCTGAATATCCGCGGGTCCCACCAACCCTTGGCCACCTCTTCCCGCATGGTCGCAAGCGCCTCGGCGTTCGAAGAAGCCTTCTTGTAGGGCCGGTCGGTAGTCAGGGCGTCGAACACATCCACGACTTGCATCACCCGGGCGGTGATCGGAATCTGTTCTCCGCGCAGGCCGTCAGGATAGCCCGACCCGTCGCACTTCTCGTGATGATGGCGAATGATGGGCAGCACCAGCCGAAAAGATTTCAAAGGCGCGCAAATTCGCTCGCCCACCGCAGAGTGTGCTCGCACAATCTTCCATTCTTCCGGGGTCAGACGGCCGGGCTTCAGAAGAATGGCGTCGGGTATCGCAACCTTGCCGATGTCATGGACTACTCCGGCCCGGCGGAGCGCAACGATCTGTTCCTCGGGTAGTGCCAGCCGTTTCCCCAAATCGGCCGCGTAATTGGAGAGCCGTTCACAGTGGCCGTGCGTGTACGGGTCCTTGCCTTCGATGCTGCGCGCCAGGGAAAACAAGACCGATTCGGCCCGCTCCAGTTCGTCGGTGTGCAACTTCAGTCTCACCAGTGAGCGCACCCGCGCCAGCAGTTCGGTGCGGTCGACGGGGCGGGTCAGGAAGTCGTCGGCCCCGGCCTTGATCCCTTCGATCCGGTCCTCTTTTTCCGAGAGGGCCGTTACCAGAACCACCGGAATCAGGTAGGTTTCAGGATTGTTCTTGATTCGGTTGCAGACCTCAAAGCCGTTCAGGCGCGGCATCATAACGTCAAGCAAGATCAGATCGGGCTGGACGGCAGACACCTGTTCAAGCGCGGCGGCTCCGTCGGACACGGAAATTACCTTGTAGCCTTGAGGGGTAAGAAGTTCTTCCAGCAACTCGCGGTTCGCGGGTTGGTCGTCGGCGACTAGGATCGTCCCGGTTACTGAGTGGTGCGACAGAAACATCAATTCCTCATCATTTTCCCCAGGAATTGTGTTAGCTTCGCACGGATAAAACGGCGGGCGCTAGTTACCGAAGTTCCCAGATTTGGGAAAGGACACGGGATTTTTTGCGGCGCCGAATCATGCGCCAAACATTGGAAAATCCAGCGCCTCACAGCGGTATATTCCCATGCTTCTTCAGCGGGTTCTTGTCCCGCTTGGTCTCGAGCATGGCCAGGGCCTGAATCAGCTTCTTGCGCGTCTCTCGCGGCTGGATGACGGCGTCCACAAAGCCGCGCTCGGCCGCCACGTAAGGATTGGCAAAGCGCTCGCGAAATTCTTCGATCTTTTTTTGGCGGACCGCTTCGCGATCGCCGGCCTGCTCCAGTTCGCGCTTGTACACGATGTCCACTGCGCCCTCCGGCCCCATCACTGCGATTTCCGCCGTCGGCCAGGCGTAATTCACGTCGGTGCGGATATGCTTTGAAGCCATCACGCAGTATGCCCCGCCGTAGGCCTTGCGCGTAATCACGGTGATCTTCGGCACCGTGGCTTCGGCAAACGCGAACAGCAGCTTGGCGCCGTGCTTGATGATGCCGCCGTATTCCTGGGTGATGCCGGGCAGGAATCCGGGAACATCCTCAAACGTAATCAGCGGGATATTGAAGCAATCGCAAAAACGCACGAACCGCGCGCCCTTGGTGGAAGCGTTGATGTCGAGCGTGCCGGCGAGAAACGCCGGTTGGTTCGCCACAATCCCGACCGAACGCCCATTCAGCCGGGCAAAGCCTACGACGATGTTCCTGGCGTAGTGCTCCTGCACTTCGAAAAAATAGCCGTCATCGGCCACGCCGTGGATTACATCCTTGATGTCATAGGGCAGGTTCGAGGCGTCCGGCACGATCTGGTCCAGGGCGGCATCGGCGCGGTCTGTGGGATCAGAGCACGCTCGGCGCGGCGGATCGTCAAGATTGTTGGAGGGAAGAAAGCTCAGCAGCTCGCGCACCATGGAGAGGCATTCCGCATCGTCGTGCGCCATGAAGTGGGCCACGCCTGAAGTTTCGTTATGGGTGTGGGCCCCGCCGAGCTGGTCTTTGGTGACCTCTTCGTGCGTGACCGTCTTGATGACATCGGGCCCGGTGATGAACATGTACGAGGTCTTCTCCACCATCAGGATGAAATCGGTGATGGCGGGCGAATACACGGCGCCGCCCGCGCACGGCCCCATGATGGCGGAAATCTGCGGCACCACGCCGCTATACAAAGTGTTGCGCAGAAAAATGTCGGCGTAGCCCGCCAGCGATACCACGCCTTCCTGAATGCGGGCGCCGCCGGAATCGTTCAAGCCAATCAGGGGCGCGCCCATCTTGGCGGCCAGGTCCATGATCTTGACGATCTTGGCCGCGTTGGTTTCGGAGAGCGAGCCCCCAAAAACCGTGAAATCCTGGGCGAAGACGAACACCAGCCGGCCTTCGATGCGTCCGTAACCGGTGATGAAGCCGTCGCCGTAGTACTTCTGCTCGGCCATGCCGAAATCGGTCGAACGGTGGGTCACCAGCTTGTCGGTCTCTTCGAACGTACCCTCATCCAGCAAAAACTCGACCCGCTCGCTGGCGGACATCTTGCCTTCCTTATGCTGCCGCTCGCGGCGCTGCTCCCCGCCACCCTCGGCAGCCAGGCGGTCTCGTTTCTTTAACTCTTCGAGTTTCTGCTCGAGATTCATGATGGAAAGATTACATCAGGCGTCAGGCGTCGGACATCAGACTTCGGGCCTCGGACCTCAGCCCGCCGTCCATGGTTCCGACTCCGGCTGTCTCAGCTTCCAAGGTCCGAGAGCGACAGTCCGGCCGTCCGCTATTCCAGGCTCGAGCCCATGGGCCGGTATTTGTACTTCTTGCCGTCCCAGAAGATCGCGGAGGTGGTGCGATCGCCGCCCGTTTCTTCGGCATAGATCGCCATGATGGGCTTTTTCTTCAACATCATCTTCTTCACGGCTATTTGCCTAAAGGGAAGATTCACGATCACGAACTTCTCCTTGGGAGTAGCGGCGCGCCAGGCCTCGGGGCCGGAACCGTGAATGACCAGCAACACCAGACCGCGGGTCGCCGGATCCTCGGAGGCAAACTGGGTCGTGATCTTGGTGTCCCCGTAGCCGAAAAAGCTGTTGTACGGATCGATCACCGTAAAATTGTCTTCCGTCTGGTCTGCCAGGGGATTGGTGCAGCGGGCAGCGACGACCAGATCCTCGACGCCGTCGCCATTAAGGTCCGCCTTGAGTTGCGGCGGCCCTGGCATCAGTTTGCAAGTCGATCCAAACTCCTTCTGAATAAAACCGTCGTCCACGGCAGACTTCGATGGCGGTGGAACGGGCTGAGCCAATGCCGAAAATGACAGTACGATGCCAACGAGAATCAAGTGCAAGCAATTGGGAGACTGCATGGGTCTACTGTAGTCCTGTTCGATTCCGGAGAATAGAGACACAGTAGGTGACCGAGGAACGCTAAGTCCATGTGAGGCCGGGTCTCTGACCCGGCCCCCCACAGTCCGTATTTCCCACGGTCATCATTAATTATTGTTGTTGCTTGAAATGTTCCCAGCCCCGCGGCCGCAATTCCTGCTTCGTGCCTTTGCCCTGCAGAAAGACCTTCCGGCCGCGTGTGATCCGTCCAATCGGCCGGATGGCAACTCCCCCGATCCGGGACGGAACTCTCTTACCCGGCGGGACGGTAAACAGCAATTCATAATCTTCGCCTCCGTCCAGGGCGAAGCGCAGAGCAACTTGCCTGGCCGGCTTCTCCGTCTTCATCTTTTCCGTCTTCATTCTGGCGAGGGGTATGGCCTCGGTTTCGAGCTCCGCTCCTACACCACTCTCTTCGCAGATATGGCCGAGGTCGGTGGAAAGGCCGTCGCTGATGTCGATCATGGCCGAAGCCAATCCCTGTTGCCGGAGAAAGCGGCCGACATCAATTCGCGGCATGGGATGGAAGTGACGGGGAAAGTCCGGACGGCGAAGCTTCTGCCCCCGGGAAAGCAAATCCAGGGTGGCCGCGGAAGCGCCTAGCTCGCCGGTCACGTAGATAAGGTCACCCGGCTGGGCACGCGAGCGCAGCACCGCCTTCCCCTTCGGCACCGAGCCCAGCACCACAATGTCAGCCAGGATGCTGGCGGGAGACTCGGCGGTGTCGCCTCCGGCGAGGCTCACGTTGAAGGCGTCCGCCAGTTTCGTCAAACCACGCACGAAGCCGTCCACCCAGGCCTGCGGCAAGCTGCGCGGTACGGCGAGCGAAAGAAACACGGCCAGCGGCTCCCCTCCCATGGCTGCGATGTCGCTGAGGCCGCGTGCCATGCAGCGGTATCCGACGCTCTCCGGCGGATGCCATGCCCGTTTGAAATGCACGTTCTCGAGGCTGAAATCGGTCGTCACCAGGGCTTCGTGACCGTGCGGAATGGGGACGACCGCCGCGTCGTCCCCCATGCCGATTCCGCCACGCAAACTGGCGCCACGACGCTTTGCAACCTGGTCTCGAATGCGGCCGATCAGCGCTTTCTCATGCAGGGGCACGACGCCATCAAATATACAAGGGTTCCATGTAGGCGCGAGCGTCCACGCTCGTGCAGGTGCAAGGGTCGAGTGTAGGCGCGAGCGTCCCGCTCGTGCAGGCAGCGTTCGAAACTGGCAGGTGCACGTTACCCTCCCTCCCAAAGTCACCACCGAGTAACAGGTCCCATCGGGCAGTCCTCCATACCCGGCGTTGGTAAGCCTGCCAACGTTGACAGGGGGGAACCTACTTTGTTACCGTTGCGGAGCTGTCCAAACACTTGTGGCCGAACTAAGTGCTGCATCCAGTAGGGATTGCGGACGAGGCATTTTGGCCACCCCGGTTCCGGTAGGGTTCGGGCGCGCAAAACAGCTCTAGTTCCAAGATGGGAAGCTGGCCCGGATTCAGGATGGCAGTCAGGGCTCTCGTAACCGCGAGCCGCCCTTGCTGGGCCGATCCTGATCACTAACGGAAGGAACAAATTGCAAAAGCGCTTCTACATCCTTTTTGTGGCACGCGGTGACGACGGTCAGATCCGCAAGGTCCCCATCCCCGTTCACTACCTCTACGTGTTTCTGGTGGGGGCGTCGATCGTGGGCCTGAGCCTGACCGGTATCGCCAGTTCGTACCTGCGCATGCTGCTGAAGGTATCGCACTATAACGAGCTCCGCACCGAGCGGGAGGACCTCAGGAACCGCTATTCGCGTCTGGAGCAGGTGGCCAAGGAGAGGGACATCCAGGTGGCGTCCCTGGGCTCACTGGCTGGAGAGGTTTCGTCCCTTTACGGGCTGAAGGCCGACCCCAACCTGGTAACTGCGTCTTCGGAAAACGTTGTGGGCTCTCAAGTCGTCTCTTCGTTGGACCAACTCGGCGCGCTCAAGAATTCTGCGCTGAGCGGCGCGACCATGACTGGCCTTTCTCTGGGGCTTACGCGTAACGTGACCACGGCAGACTGGCAAAGGGCAAATTCAGCTCCCAATCTCTGGCCGGTTGAAGGCCCGGTAACCGGTTCCTTTGGCGAGCGTATCGACCCGTTCAACGGGGAAGGCGCTTTCCACAGCGGCATCGATATCGGATCGACTGATGGGCAGCCAGTAGTGGCGCCCGCCGACGGCGTAGTCACCTTTGCCGATTTCCTGGGCGGCTATGGACGGGCCATCATGATCGACCACGGCCACGGCATTACTACCCGTTACGGACACCTGGCAAACTTCGCTGTCATGCCGGGACAACATGTGCATCGCGGCGATACCATCGGATTTGTGGGCGAAAGCGGCCGCAGTACCGGTCCCCACCTCCACTACGAAGTCCGCATCAACGACACCCCGGTAAACCCCCACAAATATCTGCGACTCACGGTCGCGAATGTGGGCGGATTCTCAGCCGGAAGCTAGGCTCTCGAGCCCTAAAACAAGCGGACATACGGAGTGTCGTTGCCCGAGTTTGGGCGCCCGCAATGGTAAAGCCGGCTAATTTCGCTTCAACATCTCGACCACACGATCAAAGTCCTCAAGCGTGGCGTACTCGATCACGATCTTTCCTTTTCCCTTGCGGTCGCGGATGCGCACTCGCATGCCCAGCACTCGTTCCATCTCGGTCTGCGCCGCGCGTACATTGGGATCGACCCAGCGCGCCCGACGCGGTGTCTCGTCCTTCACCAGGGGAATATTGGTCCGGTCCACCAGTTCTTCCAGTTGCGCCACCGAAAGATGCTTCCGCACCGCTTCGTCGGCCACTTTCTCAACCTGGCCGGAGTCGAGCAACTGCAACAGCACCCTGGCCTCGCTGAACCCGAGCCGTCCTTCCTGCAGGTGCTGCAGCACCGCCGCCGGCAGCTTCAGCAGCCGCATGTAGTTCGATACCGACTCCCGCGAAACTCCAACCCGCTGTCCGATCTGCTCCTGGGTCAACCCAAAATCGCGGCTCAGCTTGGAAAACGCAGCCGCCTGCTCGATGCAGTTCAGGTCTTGCCGCTGCAGGTTTTCGACCACGGTCATCTCGGCCGCCTGCTGATCGGAAACCCGCCGCACAATCGCCGGAACCGTCGTCTTCCCCGCCAGCTTTGACGCCCGGCAGCGCCGCTCCCCCAGAATCAACAGATAACGCCCATCCGTGCTCGGACGCACCACCACCGGCTGGACCACGCCGTTGGCCCGAATCGAATTCGCTAGCTCCTCCAAGGCGTCGTTGCTGAACTGATAACGCGTCTGGTAGGGATTCTCTTCGATCTCTTCGAGCGCAATGTGGACAACTGCGTCCCGGCCGTCGGACACGGGCGGCGAGGGCGCCCCGGCCGAGGCCGGCGTTGCCGCCGCCGCAGGTCCCGAAGAGGTCACCACGGCAGGTCCAAGCACACGTGGCCCGCTGGGAAGGAGCGACTCCAGGCCTCTACCCAACGCTTTTCTCTTCTCGGGAGCTACCTTCTCAACCTCGGTCATAACCGCTTTCTCTGCCGTCGTCATGCTTTCCTCGAATCTGGTTGCTCGCGCCGCTTATGCTCACCGCCGAACGCTGTCGGCGGTCGCCAAAAATACATCGATAACTATCAATCTAGTACATAGATAATTGTCAATATACTAGGCCGTCCGGTCCATCTCCTGCACCGGCGGTCCAGCCTCCGCCGGCAGATGGTGCGAGATGATCTCCTTGGCCAGGCGGATGTAGCTTTCCGCCCCTTTCGATCGCGGATCGTACAGCAGTGCCGGGCGTCCGTGACTGGGCGCCTCGGCCAGTCGGATATTGCGCGGGATGGTGGTCGCGCAAAGCTTGTCGCCAAAGAATCTTTTCAGTTCCGCCGTCACCTGCTGGGCCAGGTTGGTGCGTTCGTCGAGCATGGTGAGAACCACGCCTTCGATGGCAAGCTCGGGATTAAAGCTGGCGCGGATACGCTCCACGGTATCCATCAGCTCGCTGATTCCTTCCAGAGCGAAGTACTCCGCTTGCATCGGGATCAGAACCGCATCCGCGGCCACCAGGGCGTTGAGCGTGAGCAGATCGAGCGCGGGTGGGCAGTCGAGCACAATGAACTGATAGCGGTCACGAAGAGTGGATAACGCGTCTCGCAGGCGAAATTCCCGGCGCTCGGCGTCCACCAGCTCGAGGTTGGCGCCGATCATATTCTTGTGCGCGGGCACCAGCCATAGTTGTTCGAGCTCGGTCGGCTGCACCGCTTGCTCCGGGCTGGTCCCATCCATGAGCAAATGGTAGGTGCTGATGCGCTCCGGATCCCTGACCAGGCCCAGTCCGCTGGTTGCATTGGACTGCGGATCGCAGTCCACGAGCAATGTGTTGACTTCGGCGGCCGCAAAGGATGCAGCCAGATTGATGGCGGTCGTAGTCTTGCCAACGCCGCCCTTCTGGTTGGCTACCGCAATAATGCGTCCCATTTAGATTATGGAGAACCGAGAGATGTTTCGAGAATAGGCCGAACCAACCTGCGATTGCAATGACGTATTTTGGTGCAATACTCGAGATCGCGTCACTCTGTTTAGCAAGTGCGGGTTAGGCAAATCCGATCTTGAGCTTTCCACAGAAATGTTGCCCGCTGAACATTCACTCGCACACTTCCAGGGGACGTCGAATGGGGATGTTCCACGTGGAACAGTTTTGTGGGAAGCTTGATCGACGGGATCAGAATTCAGAATCCCGCGAGGGCTGGGATGGAAGCGAATGGCGAACTACTGACGGTCAGCCACGGTTGAATCCAACAGTCCCCCCGAGACCAGGAGCCAGCCCAACGTGAAACGATTTGGATTCGAGTGTTCCATGTGGAACACTCAATCGCTCTCGCACTGGGCCTACACATAATCATGGTTCGGGTATCTAGAACCGGACTGATGGTAGAAATATCGACCAAACTTACCACTTTGTGCCAGAATAAAGCGCAATACGACATCACATTTCTGATACAAAGCCTTAGTGTTCCCACTGTTTACTATCGCGGTGCGGATGTGTTTACTATGTTGGATATTGACTGACCGGATCACCGTGGCAACCGCCAATACCCATGCTGCTTCCCACTATGACCCGAAGTAGAGTCGTAATGACGGCTGAAAATCCTGTCGCCAGTGGTTGAATGTGGCGCTGCGTCCCACAATTGGTAGCCGTGTTTACTATTCTGGTTCGTTACTTCCGATGATCAGCACGCGACTGGACGACAGCGGAAGGCGAACCGGTGCGCACCACCTCAGATCTGGCACTAGCTCCCGAACCCGGTCCAGTTGAGATTCTCCCACCAGGATTGCCAGGCGACCGCCCGGCCTCAACAACCTCGCCGCGACCCGTAGGATAGAGTCAAAGCGCTCGACGGCACGAAGCGTAACGACATCGCCCGTGGCCCGGGGGAAAGTCTCCGCACGCCCGGCAAACACGTCGACGTCCTCCAATCGCAGGCTTCGTACCACCTCCCGCAGGAAGGTGGCCTTTTTCTGGCTCGACTCGATCAACGTCAGGTGTAGCTGCGGCGCCCAGAGCTTGATGGGCAGGCCAGGAAAACCAGCTCCGGATCCGACATCAATGAGATGGGGCCCAGCCGCTGCCCCGCCGGCCTGGGGAAAGAGTTGCCGGGCGGCAAAAATGGATTCGCCAAAGTGGCGCGTGACAATTTCGTCCGGCTCCCGCACCGAAGTGAGATTGATTCGATCGTTCCAGCGGCCCAATAGATCGATATACGTCAATATATTTCCCGCTTGCGCGGGCGAGAGAACTGCAGAGTTTTTGCCCGCCACCATTCCTTGATCCGGTCCCCCTTCCACACCCTCGTTCAGGAATGGCGCGAGCAACTCCACGATGCGGGCTTCGTCCATGCGATTGCAGATTGTAGATGCTGAACAGGAAATCTTAAACCGCGGAATGCCCGGAAACTGGCTTCGGGCCGAAAGCAAAAATACCAGTTTGCAGTTACCCGCTCCCGGTTCTCAGTTCAGCGGATTACTTTCTCGATGGCGGAGCGGAGATCCTCGTAGGGCATTGCGCCGGGATGGTAGAGCGCCACGCGGCCACGGCGATCGAGCAGGACCAGGGTCGGGGTTGTGCTGGCGCCGTAGAGATTGAAGTTCTCCTGGCTGACCGGGACGGGAACGCCGTGCAGTCCAGGATAGAAATGCTGCCACACCCGTTCGATGTAGGGAAGCTCATCCTTGGGCTGCGCATCCTCTCCCTCCGCCGCATATCCGTAGAGTTGCGTGGGCGCCAGAAGCATCAGACCGCGGCCACCGAACTCGGTGCTCAGGCGGGCGATCACCGGGCCTTCTGCTTTGCAATCCGGGCACCAGTGCGCCCAAAAGAAAAGCAGCACCGGGGAACCGTGGAGCTGGGCAAGGGATACCGGTTTCGGCCCGATGTATTGCGCGATTCTTAACGCAGGCGCCGGTTGTCCCGTGAGCCCGAGCACGTTGAGATTCTTCTGCAAGCGGGCCCGGAGGGAAGTATTCCGGTAGGTGACCAGGCTGCGGCGGAGAAGCGCGACCGCCTGAGCCTGCTCTCCCCGGGCGGCCAGCACGTTGGCCTGGACTTCGATGGCAGCGCCGAGAGCGGTGGGCAAGTGCGGCTCCGCATCCAGCGCGCGCTTGGCGAGCAACTGGCGGGACAGGCTCTCTGTCTGCCTGGCGTAGGTTCCCGCGCGATCCAACTGGTTGGACAGAAGGCTGGCCCGAGCCATCCAGGAAAGAGCTTCCACATAGTCCGGCGTTACGCCCTGGCGCGCGCGGTAACTCTGCAGTTCAGCTTCGGCGGCGACAATGTTATTACGCGCCAGGGCGGTACGTACGTCGTCGGATATGCCCGCGAACGAAGCCGTCGAGAACAACAAAAGAATGGATAAAACAATGACTGCCCGGCGGAAACCCATGCCCCATCATAAACCCGACGATAAACCCCGTCGGAGGACAGCGTCCTACGTGGTGATGGCTTGCTCCGCCGCAGTTACCGAATCGACAAAACGGAAAAACTGCTCGACGCGAGTGACCTTGAGCGCGCTATGAACCCGTTCGCTTACTCCGACCAGGTACAAGCTGCGCCCGTCCTTCTGGTGGGTGACGTAAGCGCCGACCAGCGCCCCAATTCCGGCGGAATCTACATAGGGGACGTTGGTGAAATCCAGCATCAGCACGCGCGAAGTGTCGGTGCGAACCTTGGATTGAAAATCAAACAGCGTGCTCATGGTGAGAGGCCCGGTCAGTCGGAGAATACGTTGTCCTTCCTTAGGGCCAGGGATGTCTTCGATGGTCAAAGGCTCCTGTGGCATCCGGAGATATTAGCGTCCGGCGCTTTGGCAAATGTTAAAGCAATGTTAATTTTGGCACGGCAGCCGCCCCTTGGCCGCTGGAACTGTCCCGGAACACAGGCAAAGCCCTGTATCGCGCCGCAGCCAGGTCAATTAACATGAATATTCAAGGAGAAAGCCATGCCCCTGAAGGTTGGAGACACAGCCCCGGATTTTGAGTTGCCTGCGGTCGACGGCGAACGCCCTCTGAAAGTAAAGCTCAGTGACTACCACGGCAAGAAGAACGTGGTGGTGAGCTTCCATCCCCTGGACTGGACGCCGACTTGCGCCGCCCAGGTGCCCGCCTTCGACGCCGACCGCGACAAATTCGCCCGCCTCGATGCCCAAGTCGTCGACATCAGCGTCGACTCGATTCCCAGCAAACTTGCCTGGCAGAAGAAAGAAATCGGGATGATGCATACCCCCATGTGCGCGGATTTTTATCCCCACGGCAAGGTTTCGGAAGAGTTTGGAATCCTGCGCAAGGAACAGCCATTTCCTGGCATTTCTGAGCGCGCCGTGTTTATCGTCGACAAGAAGGGAAAGATTGCGTTCGCCAAAATATATCCCCTGGACCAGGCGCCCAACAACGAGGAACTCCTGACAGCGCTCAAAAACATCGGGGCGCAAGGCTAACTCCGGAGGCGGCTCACAACCGTCCCCAAGACCAGCAAGGTAAAAGCCGAAATCACGACCAGTGAGGCCACGCAGTAAACGCACCAGACTCCCAAAAGATGCGCTTCAATGTGGGCGAGGTAGAGGGAAAATGCCAGCGCGCCCAACGAAAGCGGCAACAAAGCCGAATACCAGCGCTTGAGCGCCAGCGCCCCTAGCAGCAGATAGCCCGCGATCCCAATGGCCGCCACCGGCACGCCCCAGAGGACCGCATAAGGACTGTGGTTCACGATCCCGCAATCCCATCTTTCATTGATACTGCAAGGTGACGTGTCGGTCCGGTAATGCTCGCGCAAGGCAAGCGTCGAGGCGGCAACACCCAGAATAGCCAGAAACGCCAGAACGAATCTCATCGGTGGTTCCCCTCTTCTCCAGATCTTACGACGACCTGGGCCGAAACCGACTGCCGACTTCGGACCCCAGGACTCGGCGGGCCGGCAGTGGCGGCCCGCTCGGGCCGAGGTCTGATGCCCGGGGTCCGTTTTCTAAAAGCGGAACCTGTATTTCACCTGGACCGAGATCTCCCGGGGATCTACATAGTGCGTGCCCCCGAAGGTATTGCTGTTATCGAGCAGATAGCGGTGGTTGGACAGGTTGAGACCGGTCAACCGCACGTCCCAGTTTTCACCAAACGATTTCCCCAGCGACAAATCAAAGGTATCATGCGAGGGCAAGTGTTCCGGCCCTTCGCCATCGACAAAACCAGAGCCGTAAGTTGCATTGAAGTCCACCCACACCCGCCGGGGCAGCGAAAGATTCACGCCCGCAGAGAGGGTGTTGCGCTGGTCGTGGTCGAGGAAAAAATAGCCTTCGTCCGGAGGCTCGAAATCGGTTAGGCCGCCGGTAACGGCACCCGCGCCTTCCGCGTACTGGTGGGAATAGGCCGCGTGGAACTGGGCGCGCCCCGCGAGGCGGGGCGAGTTTGCCGTGGCTTCCCAGCCGCGAATGCGGGCCCGATCGATGGTGAGCGGAAAGAAAATGTTGGAATTTCCCAGGATGTCGTGGTCGAAAAAGTTCTTCGCTCCGGTGCGAAAGTTGGTGACATCGAAGGTCCAGCCGGCGAGAGGAATGGTGAGACCGAATTCGTGCTGCTCATCGCGTTCGCCCCGCAACGGCAGGAAGCCGAATCCCTGCTGGGCGGCCTGCTCGAGCAGCGGACCATTCACGGTGAGCAGTGGCGGGGCTTGATAGTAACGTCCATAGAACCCGCGCAGCACCCAGTTGAGGCGCGGAATGCGGACGGCCGCGCCGATCCGTGGATCCGCCGCATTTTCGCTGATGGTTGAGCCGAAATGGGTAAGCCGCACTCCGCCGTTGAGGGTCAGCCAGCTGGTCAGCTTGTACTGATCTTCCAGAAACAACGCTTCGACATTTCCCCAGACCATCTCGCGCTGATTCAGCGGTGGATTGCTGCCGTCGCTGGTCACGATTCCAAACAGCTGGTTGTCGCGCGCTCCAAAGACCTGGAAACCGGCGCGGGCATTGTGTTTGCCGTGATTGACGGCCAGAGAAACCACGCCGCCAACGTAATTCGAGCCCCGGTCATCCTCGGGGATGACCACGTCGGGATCGGGCTGGCCCGTATATCCGCCGGTGTAGTGCGCCCGGTTGAAGTGGTAGAAGGGTGAAACCGTCACGATGGCTCCCGGGTCGATGGTGTGCAGCCAGGAAAAATTGACCAAATCGTCGCGCTCGTCTTCCACGTCGCCAATGCCGGCGGCCTGCTGATCGGGATCGTTGGGGACCTGATAGTGATCGCCGCGAGCCGAGGCCACCAGGCGCAACTGGTCACTTGGGGTCTTGTTGAAAGTCAGTGAAGTGAAGCCGCTGAGGCCCGCGCCCAGATCGTGCAGCACCTCGGGACTCGGCGTTTCCAGTCCGAGATCGGTGCGGTTGCCGGAAAAGCTGCCGTAGTAAGCGAAGCGGTCGGTGTGGTCGCCGATGCTGATTTGATCTTCGGTGCGATTAAAGCTGCCATAGCTGGTCACCAGCTCCGCCTGGCGATCGCGCTCGAAGCCGGAGCGGGTCACCACGTTAAAAACGCCGTAGGTGCGGTCTCCGTACTCCGCGGTGTACCCGCCGCGTTGCACTTCGAGGTAGTCGATATCCTTGGGGTCGAATTGCGGCCCTACGTTCGAAGCAATATTCGTATTGGGCACGGGAACGCCGTCAATCAGCCAGGAGACCTGATGTCCACCCCGGATGTGGAGCTGGTCGTGAACCATGTAGGCGCCGGGGACATAGTTCGTGATCATGCTCAAGCTGTTGGTCTGATCGGCGCCCGGAGTTTGTGCGATCTGCCGCCGGCTTACCATGGTTTCGGTGGTAGAAGACTCGGGGTTGACCGCGACGGATTCGTCCTTGACTTCAACCGTCTCTTTGGCCTGTGCAACCGAAAGGGCAAAGTGGGTGCGAGCGTCGCGGCCGGAGCTGAGAGTAAGTTTTTGCTCTTGCGAGGCGAAGCCGGCTGATTCCACCGTTATCGTATATTCGCCCAGCGGTACGCTGTCGAATTGGAATTCGCCTGCGTCGTTACTGGTGGCCGACCTGGTCCAGTCGGAGTTAGCCGCGCGCAGCGTAACCTGGGCGCCCTGCACCGGACGGTGCTGCGGGTCGTGGATCAGACCGCTGACGGTGCCAAAGATGGTGGCAAACGCGGTCAGGCTGCTGAACAGCAGGCCGACCACAACCAGCGCTTTCGTTCTCTTGTAAGTCATGTTTTCTCCCTAATCCCATTTGTTCCCTATCGGCCAGGACTCTGCGCCGACGGCGCCGGACATCTGCGGTCAGCGGTCAGGACGCCGATTCCGCGTTCGCACCCGATCTCGCATGCAAAGGCGCGAGAGGTTCATGAGGCGCACTGGTACTCCACCGAAGCGGAGACGAGCGCAGCCAGGAAGAAACCAGGTGCAGAATTTAGAGTGGGTTGGTCAGCGGAGCGGGGGGCCGCGAACGGGCTGGAGAGCGTTGGCCTGATCGCTGTGCAGGTACGGATGCGATTCGGACGACAGATAGGCCAGAAGCGGATGGGTATTCGATCCGATTCCCGATCCCAACTCGGCCCAGGAATTCGTCGTTACCGGGGTACAACAATTCTGATGCTGGCACCCAACTGCCTGGATTTCACGATTGCGGCTGCCGCGATCGTGCATCGCCTTGCGCGGACAGCAGGGATGCGCACCCGCAGCCTGCATCCCCATCCGCATGCAACAGGCCTGGGGCAGGGGAGCGGAGATCGCCAGGGCCGCCGGGACAAACGTACCCGCAAGCAGCAGCACAAGCAACAATCTGGCGGTCAGGCGATACATGGATGGTTGGCTGAGTCGGGGTTCGGCTGGATCCAGTTCGGTAGTTCGTGGCCAGCGAACGCTCCCCACAAGAATAAGTGACACCAGGCCAACGCGCAAGGCACTACCAGGTTAGGTAGTGGATCGTTTGACGGACTAAGGTTGGTTCCCAAAAACCGGCCGTCGGTTGCCAGGCTCGATGGCTACTTCAGCAGCACCCAACGTCCACCCCCGGTGACCAAGATGACCAGGTTCATCACTACCAGCATAAGATCGTAGTGCCAGCCGTAAGTGTTTTGACCCCAGAACCCGGTATGCCACACGAAAATCTTTTTCTGAAGCGCCCCCAGCATAATCAGGATGAGCCCGAGCGCGGCCAGTTGAGTCAGAACCCCGAGCATGACACCCAGGCTCCCCGCCACTTCAGCCGCCCCCAACACAATCGTAAAGCCCTGGCTCATGCCGATGCTTTTGCTCCGCGCTTCGGAATGCTTGAGATGGTTCCAGCCGCTGGTGATGAAGACCACGCCGACCATGAACCGGAGCAGCAGAAATCCAACGTCCGTGAATCGGGCTAGTTGCGGAAACATGTTTCCTTCCTGAAGCCGGCAAGCAACGCGTCGCTGATGGTACGCCTCAAAGCCCTCCGGGCGCCAACCGCTTTGGAATATTGAACTCGATTTTGCTGCAGACCTGGAGAAGGCTCCACCATTTTGAGGTAGCCTAGCCCCTATGACCACGATCGTCCTACTCACCATCTCCAACATTTTTATGACTTTCGCCTGGTACGGCCATCTGAAATACCGGCAGGCGCCTTTGCTCAAAGTCATCGTCATCAGTTGGGGCATCGCGTTTTTCGAGTACTGTTTTCAGGTACCCGCAAATCGCATCGGGTCCTACGAATTCAGCACCGTTCAACTCAAGACGATTCAGGAAGTCATCACCCTCACCGTGTTCTCGGTGTTCTCAGTGCTCTATCTCGACGAACAGATCCGGTGGAACTACCTGGTGGGATTTGCCCTGATCGTGGCGGCGGTGTTCGTGATTTTCAAGAAGTGGTGAAGCAGCAGCCATTCTGCGATGGATCGCCTGCGTGGGAATCGGGCCTCCAGGCTTGGCCTGGACGACTGAATCGAGTTGGAACTATATTCCTTGAACCGTCATTCCCTGATCGCTGGGGACTCGACGATGAGCACCATGGAAAAGCTGACCCGATTTGGCCGTTTGCTTTTTGCCATCGCCATGGCGGCTTTCGGTTTTCAATACCTGGGCCATGCCTTACTGGCGGGACCGGTGCCCGGGCCTCCCTGGAGTCCGGGGCGCCCGCTGTGGGCGTACGCGATCGCGATGGTGTTGATCATTGTTGCGGCGGTTTGTATTGCCTCCGCGAAGAAAATGCTCTTGGCTGCGGCGCTGCTGGCGATCTTGCTCCTGCTGCGCGCGCTGCTGGTATTTGCGCCCCGGCTGATCGCGCATGTTCACGATCCCGGCCCGTGGACCAGTGGATTTGAGCTTCTTGCCATGTGTGGCGCGGCGCTGGTACTGGCGGGAACGCTGATTTGGCTGGGCCGATTCCTGTTTGCCATTTCACTCCTGGTTTTCGGCACGCAACACTTCCTGTATGCGCGCTTTATAGCCACCCTGCTGCCGGCCTGGATTCCCTGGCACCTGTTCTGGGCAATATTTGTGGGTGTGGCATTTGTCGCTGCCGCCTTGTCTATGGTTGCCCGTCAGCATGCCGGCCTGGCTGCTACGCTGTTGGGACTGATGTTTTTCTTGTGGGTGTTTGTACTTCATCTGCCTCGAGTGGTTGCGGCCGCGCACAATGGAAACGAATGGACCAGCATGTTTGTGGCGCTGGCAATGTGTGGGGCAGCTTGGGTGGTGGCGGGGCGAGTCAAGGGACAGTAGATCTTGTCAGGCGGGTGAGGTCCAGTCCGGGGCCAAGGGGACGCAGATCGACGCGCTGAAGACTGCGGTTCGCCCTTCCATTTTGCTCTCGTGCTTGCGAAAATGTAGGGCGACAGCGAGGGAGTCTGCTTGCAATGCGCACGATTACCCTGGCGATTATCTGCCTGCTCATGGCCCTGGGTGCCGCCGCCCAGATGCCTGCCGCGCAAACCAAGGCCGCTGAAAAGCAGCCTGCTCCATGCGCCGTCTCCGGGCAAGTCGTCACGGCGGCGGAAGGCGCCCCACTCAAATCGTCGCGAATTGCTCTGATCCAACAGGACGTAAGTTCCCATTCTCAGGTATTCGCGACTACTACCGGCAGCGACGGCCGCTTTGAGATCAAGCAGGCCGCCCCTGGACGGTACCGCTTTTGGGCTTCCCACACCGGCTACATCGGTCAGCAATACCGGGCCAAAGGCGTGAACCAGGGCGCGGTGTTGACCCTGGCGCCAGGCCAGGAGGTGAATAACGTTCTTTTCCGCCTGGTGCGGGCGGCCGTGGTCTCGGGGCGCATCGTCGATGAGAGCGGCGAGCCGATGGCGAAGCTGGCAGTTACGGCGTTGCGCAAGCCCAGCGCCGAGGAGAAGGAGGACTGGGGTCCCGCAGCCAAAAAATTGCAGTTCATTGGCTCGACCGCCGCGATGACTGATGATCGCGGCGAATACCGTATCTTCGGGCTGAAACCTGGCGAGTACTATCTGAAGGCCGCAGACTCCGACCTGTTCGAATCTTTCGGCATTGACGACCAGGACGATGGTACGAACTGGAACGTCCGAAAGAATCTGGGCAGCCCTTATGCTGCGGTTTTCTACCCTGGAGTGATCCAACTTGACCAGGCGCAGCCCCTTCAACTCGGCCCCGGCGAGGAAGTTGAGGCCGACTTCACCATGCGGACGGTGAAGACCGTCGAAGTCGCCGGACGCGTCGTCGCTCCCGACGGCAGGCCGGCGACCCATGCGTCTGTTGCTCTCTCCGTGCCCGAGATCGCCGACCGGGGGGACGAACTAGGCGCGAGTGCCGGTGCCAAGGGCGAATTCAGCATCAAAGGCGTTCCCCCCGGCAGCTATGTCCTGGAGGCCCAGCAACGCGATGAAAATGGCTTTCATAGGGCGCAGCAGAAGCTCGAGGTTGGCAACGACAATCTTGACTCCATCGTAATCGCCTTCGGTAAGGGAACCACCATACCCGGACGTATCGTGGCCGCCAGTCCAGGCGTGATCGCCCTCGACCACATTCAGATTGGGCTGGAGTCTGCAAGCGAAAGCGATACCGGGATTTTTGCGGTCGCTAAGGTCAAGCAGGACGGTTCATTCCAGATCACCGACGTTTCCGATGGCAACTATGCACTCCAGGTCTCCGGGAAACAAGATTGGCACGTGAAATCCGCTCGCCTGGAAGGGCAAGACGTCCTGCAGAAAGGCCTGGAGGTGGAACAAGGCTCAACCAGCGGAACATTGGAAATCGTCCTCAGTTCAGCGAGCGCGCAACTGGAAGGGACTGTCATCGGGCAGGAGAAGCCGGTACCCGGCGCGCAGGTTCGGGCAAGACCGGACCCTGAAACGTTTTTCAACCGAACACGTTCGGAGAGTGCCACCACCGACCAGAATGGTCACTTCACCTTCAGCGCGCTGGCCCCAGGCAAATACCGGATCACCGCCAAGCTGCCTTCGGTTTCATCAGAGGCGCCGGCAATTACTTCAGAACCGAAGGCCGTCACCCTCGGCGAGCATGACCACCAGGCTGTGGAACTTACGCTCGCAGCGCCGCGAAGTGAGTGAATCAGGAATCCTGCCAGCCTATCCGCTCCCCGCGAGATTTTCGCAAGCTCGACGTGGAACACCGCCTGATGACGCAAATTTCAGACTGACTATCGCCCGCATCCCTGACCGGCTTGAGCGGCCAAATTCCGCTGTGGTAGCATCGTAGGTTTTGACAGGCTGCCGGGCTCGGGTCTATAAGTTGTCCTCTTCTATAAGTCCTATAGGAGCCCGCCTTTTCTCAAGGAGCGAACCCGTGAAGGCATACGAAGGCGCGAATATCCGGAACGTAGCGGTGATTGGGCACGGACACGCGGGCAAAACCTCGCTGGTTTCCGCCATGCTGTACGCCGCGGGCGCGAACCAGCGCATGGGCCGGGTGGACGACGGCACCGCCACCACCGATTACGACGAAGAGGAAATCGCGCGCAAGATGTCCATTTCCGCCGGCCTGGCCCATGTGGAGTGGGGTAAAACCAAAATCAATATCGTGGACACGCCCGGTTTCAGCATGTTCGTCCACGAAGCCAAGCTGGTGCTGCCGGTGGTGGATGCGGCCATCGTGGTGGTGGACGGCGTGGCCGGCGTCGAAGTTGTGACCCAGCGGGTATGGAACTACTGCGAAGAATTTCAGACGCCGCGCCTGATCGTGGCCAGCCGCATGGATCGCGACCGCGCCGACGCGGGACGCGTCCTGGAATCGCTGACTAACGCCTTCGGGCGGGCCGTGATTCCTTTGGAGTTACCCATCGGGACGGAGAAAAACTTCCGCGGCGTGGTCGATCTGGTCACCATGAAGGCCTATACCTACGAACTTGGCGGCGATGGCAAGGGTAAGGAGACCGAGATTCCCGCCGACATGAAGGACGAAGTCCAGGCCCAGCACGAAAAGCTGGTGGAACTGGTGGCCGAAGGCAACGACGCGCTGCTGGAAGAATTCTTCGAGAAGGGAACGATTCCGGAGGAAGACCTGATCCCGGCGCTGCACAATGCCATTCGCGAGGACAAGATCTTTCCCGTGATCTTCGGCTCCGGTCTGGGCAACATCGGCGCCGACCGGGTGATGGATTTCATCGTCGATTACACGCCCGCGCCTTCGGAGCATGAGTGGGTGCAGGGCGACCCGTCGGGGTCGAGCAACGGGGAGCCGCCGCGACGGCATGAAACCGATGCCGAGCCCGTGTCTCTTTACGTGTTCAAGACGGTGTCTGATCCCTTCGCCGGACGCATTTCTTATTTCAAAGTTTTTTCCGGGGTCCTCAAGAACGACGCGACCCTGGTAAATTTCAGTCGCGGCTCCCAGGAAAAGTTCGCGCACATCTCCATCATGCAGGGAAAAACTGCCGTGCCGGTCACGGAGTTGCATGCGGGCGACATAGGAGCGGTGGCCAAGCTGAAAGACACGCTCACCGGCGACACCCTGGGCGACAAATCGGCCCCCATCCAGTATCCCCGGGTGAATCTGCCCGAGCCCGCCATCACTTTCGCCATCGAACCCAAGAGCCGCGCGGATGAGGACAAGCTGGGCCCCGGCATCCACAAGCTCATGGAAGAAGACGCCATGCTGCGCTTTTTCCGCGATCCCCAGACCAAGGAGTTCCTGATCGCCGGCACCGGCCAACAGCACATTGAAGTGGTGGTCTCCAAAATGAAAAAGCGGTACCACACCGAGGTGGTGCTGAAAGCTCCCAAGGTGCCGTACCGCGAGACCATCCGCGGCAAGGCCGACGTCCAGGGCAAGCACAAGAAGCAGACCGGCGGACACGGCCAGTACGGCGACTGCAAAATCAAAATGGAACCGCTGGCCCGTGGCGGTGAGTTCGAATTCGTCAACGATATTTTCGGTGGCTCCATTCCCAAGAACTACATTCCGGCCATCGAAAAAGGAATCAAGGACGCGGCCGCCCGCGGCTATCTGGCAGGATTTCCTGTGGTGGATTTCCGCGTGATCCTCTACGACGGCTCCTATCACGACGTTGATTCGAACGACATGTCATTCCAGATGGCGGGCCGCATCGCCTTCAAAAAGGCCATGGAAGTGGCCAAGCCCACGCTGCTCGAGCCGGTCATGGCGGTCGAAATCACGGTGCCCGACGATTTTGCCGGCAGCATCATGGGCGACCTGAACAGCCGCCGCGGGCGCATCCAGGGTATGGACAACAAAGGTGGCAACACCGTGGTAAAGGCCGAAGTGCCCATGGCCGAGATGCTCACCTACGGCGTCGATCTCACCTCCATGACCCAGGGCCGCGGCAGTTTCAACATGGAAATGCACCACTACGACACCGTCCCCGGCATGCTCCAGGAAAAGATTGTGGAGAAGGCGAAAGCGGCGCGCGGGGATGTGAAGGAAGAGGAAGAATAGGTTGTGTGGGGCGGGCGCCCTCGCCCGCCGCTTTTGACTTCGCTCTTGCTTTTGGTATTTTGCGATGAGGGCACTGGTCAGTACTGACAAGTCAAAGTCAAAAGCAAAGGCGGCGGGCGGGGCGCCCGCCCCACACGTTGCCGGTTCTAGCGGCGCTTGAGAGACTCCAGCGCTTCCAGCGTACGCGGCCAATCCGATCGCAATAGCCGGGACAGACTGCGATCGGCAAGAAGCTTTCCTCCGGTCTGGCATCGCGCACAGTAGTTGGTTTCGTTGTCCGCGTAGCGAATGCGCTGGATCTTCTCGCCACATCTCCGGCACGGTTCTCCATAGCGTCCATGAACCGCCATCTCCTTGCGAAATGCGGTCACCTTCTCGGGGAAGCCAGACTTGGCCTCTAAGTGCAGGCGATCGATCCACAGTTTGAGCGTGTCTCTCGCCGCAGCAAATAGCCTTTGCCATTCGTCCGGCTGCAACTTACGCGTCAGAGTGACGGGCGAGAGTTGCGCCGCATGCAGGATTTCATCCGAATACGCATTGCCGATGCCGCTAACGATGCGGGGATCGGTAAGCGCCCGCTTGAGCGTGCGATTTTCGACCGTGAGAGCTTCGCGAAACGCGCTGAGATCGCTGGTGAAGACGTCGATTCCTCCCGGGTCCACGGAACGTAATCCCTCCTCACCCGCGAGAACTGATAACGATGCGCGGTGCCTGGTGCCGGCTTCGGTCAACACGAGCGCGCCGTTGGGAAAATCGAAGGCGGCCAGGTTTTTGCGCCCACCCAGCTTTGCCCCCCGGATCTTCCAGTGCAGCCGTCCGGCGATCATCAGGTGCAGCACCAGCCAGAGATCGCCTTCGACTCCAATCGCGATTCGCTTGCCGATGTGCCGCACCTCTCGCACCAGGCGCCCCTCCACGCTCGCAATTGGAGGCTGCACCGTGCGAAGAAGAAAAGGACTGGCCAGGCGCACCTGCTCGAGCGGCTGTCCGACGATGCGTTCTTCAAGCGCCGTAATGTAAGCGGCGATATCTGGTAATTCCGGCATGCTGATAA
>JBOGLD010000030.1:0-3650 GCA_050745885.1 Terriglobales bacterium | reverse complement strand
GGTGCTAACCCCGGCCCATTCCGACATACTCAAATCCCAGAGCGCGGAGGCGGACCGAGTCGAGCAGGTTCTTGGTATCAACGATGAGAGGCCGTTTGAGCAGGTGCTTGATGCGGTCGAAATCGAGGCCGCGAAATTCGGGCCAGCCGGTGCCGACCACCAGCGCATCCATACCCTCGGCAGCAGCGTAAGGGGTTTCACAATAGTGGACGGTGCCATTCAGTTCCATGCGCGCCTCCGGGATGGCTACCGGATCATAGGCGCGAACCCGGGCGCCCCGGGCCACCAGGTTTTGGGCCAGCCGCAGCGAGGAAGAGCCGGCCACCGAGTTGGTGTTGGGTTTGAACGCCAGGCCCAGAATTCCGACGTCTTTGTTCTGCACCGATTGCACCATGGTCGAGATCTTGTCGACAATGCGGTCGGCGAGACTGAGATTCACTTCCCGCGCCGCGCTCAACACCTTGAGCGAGACGCCTTTGTCGCGCGCCAGTTCGGCCAGCGACTCCATGTCAGACTCGGCGAAGATTCCGCCCATTCCGGCTCCCGGCTGCAGGCAGCGGGGCGCGATTTTCTTGTCCAGCCCCAGCGCCATCGCCAGACTGACGGCATCGGCGTTGACCTTTTCGCACAAACTCGAAAGTTCGTTGATGAAGGAAATCTTGGTCGCCACAAACGCCGTGGCCGATTCTCGCACCAGCTCCGCAGTTTCGTGATTGGTTACGATGACTGGAACCCCGCGCATCACCAGGGGATGCAGAATCTGTTTCAGCGCCAGCACGGCGTCGCTCGCGGCCGTGCCCAGGATGATCCGGTCGGGCCAGTTGAAGTCCTCAACCGCGCAGCCCGGAGTGAGAAATACGGGCTGCGACACAATGGTCGCCTTCAGGCCGGCGTCCTTCAGGCGTTTCTCCACGCTGGTGGCGGTCCCAACCGGCACCGGCGTCATAATAGTCAGAATCGGGGGCTTCGGGGCCAGGCGCGCGATTCGAACTGCCAGGTCGGCGAGGTGCTGCGGCGTGTCTTCCGCCAGAAAGATGACCTGGGCCTTGCGGGCAAAAGACTCCATGTCGGTGGAATAGGCCAAGCGTCCGGAGCGCACGTTACGCTTGATTACTTCGGTCAGGTTCTTCTCGAAGAAGGGCACGTTCCCTTGCGCCATCTCGACCATGCGAGAACTATCGGGATGGCAGCAGGTTACTGGAGTTCCAAAGTCCGCCAGACAGGCTGAAACCAGAGTCCCGAGATAGCCCGACCCGTAAACTCCTGTCTGCATTAAGCCTCCTGGCTGTAATGTCTTGGAACCCGCGCGGGAAGCGCCTTTGCGCAGCAACCCAACCTCTTGTGTACGCCCTGAAACGGACCTTGGCAATAGACGGGAAGGCCATGTACCTCGGGGACGGAAATCGGGCGCCGGACTTCAGACTTCGGATTCTAAACACGAGAAACTCAGCCACGAATTTCATGGGTTCAAACGGATAAGGCCACAAAAGAAGAGACAAAGGCTAGAGATGGTGATCCCTGAAAATTGGCGAAATCCGTGGCGTGATTCTCCCGAGGTCTGAGGTCCGAGGTCCGCTTTACGACACCAACTGGCGGCCCAGCGGGACTCCGGCAAGGTCCACCCAGCAATTCTGTTCGTCTTCGCGTACGAAAGTCAGTTCGCTCACCTGGATGTCGCGACTGCATTCGAAATGGACCCAGCGCTCATAGGCCACGCGATAGGCCTGCTGCGCCAGGGGCTCGGCGCTCATCTTCACGATGGTCAGATGGGGCATGTAGGGCCACTCTTCCTGGGCGGCCAGGGCTTTGGTGTTGAGCTGTTCGTGAAGCTCGCGCATGCGGTAGGACCCTTCGGCAACCCGGATATAAACCGTCGGCGTCCGCGGGATGAAAGTCTCGACATCGCCCAGGGTGACCTGAAAAGGCGCGACCTGACTGCATACATCTTCCAGCATTTCCACCGCCGACCGCTCCGTCCCCTGCAGGAGGCGCGGCGGGAGCACGGTCAGATGAGCCGCAAGATGAGGGAGTTCGGGGTGCAACTGGCGGCGGAGGCGTTCGACAAATTCCCCGACAGGATTTCTTAAGTAAGCCACCAAGGCATAACGCGGGGTCAGCATGATCCAGACGGAATTATACGCCGCGCGCGGGTAAGCGGAGCAGGGGATTGGGCCTGAGACCGGCGGGAAGAGGTCGGCTATAATCGAAACAGATGTTTCATCAAAGTCGGGGCGTAGCGCAGCCTGGTAGCGCACCTGCCTTGGGCGCAGGGGGTCCGCGGTTCAAATCCGCGCGCCCCGACCAAATTTCAAAGTGTTCGTGAGGTTCCGCGCTCCCACCCTTCGCAAAGAACGCGAAGGATGGGGCACCCCAGGTTTGGTTGTACAGTGCGAGGAAAGGGCGGGCCACCCGCCGTAGTCTGCGATGGTGTACTAGACTTTGCTTAACCGACTAATAAAACCTCGCCAAGTAGCTCCGGACTGGCAGTTATCATCGTTGTTCTGCGACGGCCGTGCGATTAAGGTCGGCGGCAGAAACGTTTCGTTCTTGTATCGTTTCCGGCCTTTGGGTTGAGGTCGAGTTTTTCTAGCTGCGGAAATACCCGTTCGTAAAAGGCTTTGGTTCGAGTAACAATACTTACGAACGAATCATGGCTCACAAATAAGAAGAACTCACCTGTGCCATATGACCACGTGGGCTGATAATAACAGTCCCACGCGAATAACATGGGCTGCAGCAGCATTCCAATGGCATCAGGAAGTTCATCTCCTCGAAAGCGATGACCCGGAGCCACTTCAAATGACCTTGGTTGACCAGCAGCAGCATTCATTCGCTCGATGATGCGATACCCGAGACTTTCTTCCCTTGAGTTCCAAACACCCCAGTTGGTAAACCAAAGGAGAGCTCCATCAAAGTCCTGATCTTCATAGCCTATAGTTGCGATGTAACGCGCAAAAAAAGGCAGCCGCTCAAGTTTTGGTGGGTATTCCAAATCGATACAAGCGGCCTCGGGATGAGTGAAAAAAAGCCCATCTTTATCAGCATGCGCGTAATCAGATTCAACTCCAAGGTTCTCAAATCGCTGGAACCATTCAGCCACTTCTCCCGCACTGAGGACGCGCATCTGTAGACCTCCTTGAAGTTGAATCTTAGGGCTAATGCGGATGGAAACCAAACCGAACTTTCGTCCATTGCGGAAGGATTACAATGCTAACAGCGAATATCGCCGTCCAATTGACCAGTACCTAATAAATGCGAAGACCGGAGGCCACTAATCATCATGGCCTGCGCCTGCCTGCCGTCTGCCTAGTTGGAAAGAAAAGCTTAGGTCCAAATTGGGTCCAACAACTGCCAATTTAGGTCCAAAACCGTGTACTATGACGCAGAACAAAGCTAGACGAACCAACAAGATAGATTTTTTGCAACTGCCTTGGGCGCAGGAGGCCTCCGGTTCAAATCCGGACGCCCCGACCAATTGTTTCTTTGTTTTCAATTCACTCTCGTTGATGCGTCTCGCGCCGAAGCCTGAACCTGGGTCCATTTGGGTCCCAATACGAGCATCTCAACGCTCTCCACTGCCCGTCGCTGCTCTTCCGGGATGGCGTGCAAAATTTCGCGCATCATCTCCGCGAGTATGTGAAACCCTGAAA
>JBOGLD010000029.1:0-6737 GCA_050745885.1 Terriglobales bacterium | reverse complement strand
GACAAATCACCGTCGCCGATCAACCGGATCCTTGCTCCCGCCTTGCGGATCTCGGCAATCAGTTTCTCGTGTCGCGGCCGGTCGAGCACAATGACCACCAGGTCTTCGACGTCGCGGTGCATGCGTTTGGCAATGTTCTTCAGGTTATCGACCACGGGGGCGTCCAGGTCCACGGCGCCCTTGCAGGACGGGCCGACGACGATCTTTTCCATGTAGCAGTCGGGCGCATTGAGCAACCCTCCACTTTCGGACGCGGCCAACACCGTGATTGCGCCGGGCGCGCCGGTGGCACACAGATTCGTGCCTTCCAGGGGATCAACGGCAATGTCCACCTCGGGGACCTCGGTGCCGTCGGGAAACTCGGCTCCGACTTTCTCGCCGATGTAGAGCATGGGCGCTTCATCGCGTTCGCCCTCGCCAATCACGATGGTGCCGTGCATGGGAATCGAGTCCATGGTCTTGCGCATGGCTTCGGTGGCTACGTGGTCGGAAAGCTTGCGTTCCCCCTGGCCCATGGTGTGGGCCGAGGCGATGGCCGCGGTTTCCACTACCCGCAGGAATCTTGAAGCCAGATCGCTTTCAATGTTTCGGCCAAACGTCCGGGCCTTGATTTCTGATTTAGTCGTAGTCGCCATGACGCCCCCTGATAGATAAAAATTGTACCCAAGCGCGGTCAATGACTATAACGCCGATAGACTGTGAAGAGAAAGTTACCAGCGGGGAGAGAAGCGCCCCAAGTCGAGCTTTTCTTTGCGGTCTTTGCGTCCTTTGCGGTTCAAGACTTTGGCGCCATTCTCAACCAGCTGACCTCTTAACCGCAAAGGACGCAAAGACCGCAAAGGGAGTGTCCGCCCTGCCGGCCCTAGAACGCATCAATCCCGGTTACACTCTGCCCGATGATGAGGGCGTGGATGTCGTGGGTGCCTTCGTAGGTCTTCACGGACTCCAGGTTGGCCATGTGGCGGAAAATGGGATATTCGTCGGCAATGCCGTTGGCGCCCAGGATGTCGCGGGCCATGCGGGCGCACTCCAGCGCCATCCAGACATTATTTCGTTTCGACATTGAGATGTGCTGCGGGCGCACCTTGTCTTTATCTTTGAGGCGGCCCACTTGCAGCGCCAAGAGCTGGCCCTTGGTGATTTCGGAAATCATCCATGCCAGTTTCTCCTGCACCAACTGGTGGGAGGCGATGGGCTGATCGTGAAACTGTTTGCGAAACAGCGAATATTGCAGAGCACAGTCATAGCAGGCCATGGCGGCGCCGATGGCGCCCCAGCCAATGCCGTAACGGGCCTGGCTCAAACACATCAGCGGGGACTTCAGGCCTCCGGTCTTAGGCACCAAATTTGATTCCGGGATGCGTACGTCCTGCATTGAAAGGCTGGACGTGACCGAAGCGCGCAGCGACCATTTGCCGTGAATATCTTCGGCGCGGAAGCCGGGGCGATCGGTTTCGACCAGGAAGCCGCGGATTTTGTTGTCTTCGTCCTCGGCCTTGGCCCAGATGATGGCGACATCGGCGATGGAGCCTGAAGTGATCCACATCTTTTCGCCGTTGAGGATGTATTCCTTGCCCGACTTTTTGGCGCGGGTTCGCATGCCTCCGGGATTGGAGCCGAAATCGGGCTCGGTCAGGCCGAAGCAGCCGATCTTTTCGCCTTTCTGCATCGCCGGGAGCCAGGCCTGCTTCTGCTCGTCGCTGCCGAAGGCGTAAATGGGATACATCGCGAGCGCCGAGTGCACGCTGACGAAAGAGCGAACGCCGCTGTCACCCCGCTCCAGCTCCTGCATCACCAGGCCGTATTCGACGTTCGACATCCCGGCACAGCCATAGCCTTTGAGGCTGGCGCCGTAGAGGCCCAGGTCCGCCATGGGCTTGACCAGTTCGCGAGGGAAGCGGCCGGCGCGGTTGCACTCTTCGATGATGGGGATGAGATTGTCCTCGATGAATTTGCGCGTGGTATCGCGGACCAGGCGTTCGTCGTCAGTGAGCAGGGAATCGAATTCGAGGAAATCAACTCCCCGGAACTTGATGGCCATCAGGGTCTCGTTTCTGTTTTCTTCACCGGTATGCCTCTCCGGCGCTCTTCACCCGCGAACAGGGCAGGCACTCAGAGAGTGCGAAACCCTCAGGGAAACTCTTGAAGGTAACAAAGGGCTGGAGAGCAGTCAAACCAGCCTTGAGAACGATTTCGGATAGTGAAAGGGCGGGCTGCCACAGATCGAGAGCTTGCCGGTTCTCTTTGCAGTGATAAGGTTTTCAATCGGCGGGGCGTTCCGTTAATTTCCTAATGTCAATGAGTGCAATCGCGATGTTTCACCAATTGAGCGACGACCCAGCTAGAGCGGATCGGGGACTATCATGGCCGTGAAATGCGCGCGTTGAGGGAGCCTTGGTCTGTCTGCTTCTCTGCGTAGCGGTCAAGAGACCAAGTGTAAAATAATGCCATGACGAGAAAGCTCTCCGCTGGCGTGGTCCATAGCGTGCCAGCGGATTTACGAAAAACACTCGTTTCCGACCGGGCAGCGTGGAAAAAGTGGGAGGATATTACCCCGCTCGCGCGCAATGAATGGATCTGCTGGGTTATCTCCGTTAAGAAGCCCGAAACAAGAAGGCAGCATGTCGAGAGGGTGCGCACGGAATTAAAAGAAGGAATGCGCAGACCTTGTTGCTGGCCCGGTTGCCCTCACCGTTAACAGGACCGTTGAGAGTCAACGAATGATATCGCGATATTACGCCCGTTCAGGCACTGGAGTAAACTCACCTGACAAACGGGTGCCGCAATGCTACATATCCTCGGCTGGTGCGTCATTGCACTAGTTGGACTCGCAGCCGCTCTGAACGCTGCTTTCATGCTGGCCTCACCGGGGTTATGGTTTCGATTGCCCACGTGGATACGGTTGCAAGGCACACTGACGGAGAAGAGGTATGGAAGCGGCTGGCGTGCCGTTCAAGTTCGGTTGTTGGGAGCAGGGATATTGGCCCTCATTGCATGGGTTCTGTACGACGCCGGATTAAGATAGCCGTCTTTGGCGGTGACCCGAGGTGCAATGGTCGCGGCTTGGCTTAACTGTCGCAACCAAGCGTTCTCACAAGCTTGTGCCGTTTGTTCGCCTTTTGGCCAAGTCAATGAGTGAAACCGGGATTTACCGCCAACTATTCCGAAGGCTTGCTGAAGTAGCGTTTCTGTCGGCTCCACCAGAAACTCCAATACACTGTGACGACGGTGGTCGCAACCACAAGAAAGGCGGATTCAATTCGCGCATTGGTAGCTGTTGCCGAGTCGCTCCTTACCAAGGACAGCCCGCGAATGAAAAAACTTGCAGCTCCAACGGCGATTCCGAAAAAGCCGAGCTTCCACATCACTAGGGCACGCGTATGGATACCGTAGAAAACACCACCGAAAATCGCCGCGCTGAGAATCGACAATAGGGTTTCCAAGCCACCACTGGCGGCACGACCCCTCACAAACACGGAGACTACGGATAGAACAAATCCACCAGCGAGCATGAGTTTCAGCACACGCATGGGACCGCCAATAATACTGCCAGAGAGACTGTTAGGGCATGACTGATGTTGAAATCAGGCGTTGCCGCTCACGACCCTAGGTTAATCAGTGTAAGGTAGCGCCTTGAGTCGCAGAACAGCGACAAGATGACAACCCAAGGAGAACCCTATGGGAAAGCTCGAGGGAAAAATTGCGCTCGTGACTGGCGGCAATAGCGGGATTGGCCTCGCGACCGCGAAACGGTTTGTAAGCGAAGGCGCCTATGTCTTCATCACGGGGCGCCGTGGTCCGGAGTTGGCAGCGGCGGTGAAAGACATTGGGAGAAATGTGACCGGCGTACAAGGCGACGTGTCGAATCTTGGCGATCTTGACCTCCTCTTCGCGCAAATCCAGAAGGAGAAGGGCAAGCTCGACATTGTGTTCGCGAATGCTGGTATTGCGACCCTGGCCGCCCTGGGCACAATCACCGAAGAACACTTCGATTCGATCTTCAACATTAACGTAAGAGGCGTGCTTTTCACGGTGCAGAAGGCCCTACCTCTGTTGCCGGACGGCGCTTCCGTCATCCTGAACGCGTCTATTGTTGCCAGTAAAGGGTTGGGCGGCGCCAACAGCGTGTATAGCGCAACCAAGGCGGCGCTACGCTCATTTGCTCGCACCTGGACGGTGGATTTGAAAGACCGTCGCATTCGCGTGAACGTCGTGAGCCCCGGCTTCACCGACACACCCGGGTTGAGGGAACTCTTATCTGCCCGAGGCGGAGCCGAGCAGAGCTTCAAAGGGGCTTCCGCAATCGTTCCCCTGGGCAGGGTAGGGACGTCCGACGACATCGCCAAGGCGGTTGTGTTTCTGGCATCCGACGACAGCAGTTACATCACAGGAACGGAACTCTTTGTGGATGGTGGCTTCGCACAGGTGTAGGCGGCCCATAGGGCAGGGCACGTGATCAATCTGTGATTCTTCCGCACAAGCTCGCCTGCGGCACAAAGCAGGACCAATTTGATTCGAGACCGATTTGGGTGTGATGGAGTCCGAACCCATCGTCCCGGGCCGGCAGCATACCGCACAGCCAGGGACAGGTTTGCAAACTTTTTGCAATTTCCGGACGCGTTTTTGACCGTGGGCATCTAAGCTGAAAGTAAGTTGCACTGAAGCCTAAAGACAGGCACAATACTGCGGTTTGCTTGATATGACGATGAATGTGCGCCCCCGACCCCTACAGCAGACAGTTCTGACCGGCGCGGTCTGCCTGACCATCATGCTCGGGTCCGCGTTCGCGGCCGATGTGCCCATTCCACGCACCTCTTTGGACCAGGGGTTTCGTCTCCTTTATAACCTTGATTTTGACCAGGCCAATCGAGTGTTTCTTTCCTGGCAGCACGAGCATCCTCAGGATCCGGTTGGGCCCACGGCCGAGGCGGCGGGAATACTGTTCGCGGAATTTCACCGGCTGGGAGTACTGGAATCGCAGTTTTACGAGAATGACAAGACCTTTCTAGACCGCAACAAACCGGACCCGGATAGCGGCGCCCGCGACCGGTTTAACGCGGCGCTGACCCGCGCGCAAAGCGCCGCCAGCGCCCGGCTGGCGGTCAGCCCCAAGGACTGGGACGCGTTGTTTGCCATGACCCTTTCGTCCGGCCTGCAAGCCGATTATGCGGCGCTCATAGAAAAGCGGAATATGTCGTCCCTGCGTTACACCCGCGACGCCAATGACTGGGCGGACAAACTGCTGGCGGTGGACCCCAAGTGCTATGACGCACGGGTGGCGACGGGTTTCAGCAAATACATTATTGGCAGCATGGCCGCGCCGGTGCGCTGGGTATTGCGACTGGGCGGAGTTTCGGGCGACAAGAAACAGGGGATGGCAGAGTTGCAGATGACCGCCGACCACGGCCGCTATCTCGGTCCCTTCGCGCGCATCCTGCTGGCCATTGCCTACGTCCGCGAGAAGGACAATAGCCGGGCCCGGGCAGTGCTGGCCGCGTTGCGTGACGAGTTTCCCAACAACCCGTTATTCGCGCGCGAAATCGCCCGCCTGGATGCCGGCCATTAAGAGGGTGCGCGTAAAGCTGGCCGGCGGTTTCTGATCACAAGTTCGGAGATCTCTGGTCAGGGTCTGAAAGTAGCGCAGCGCCTGCATAGCGGTTCATCGGAAATTCACCACCTTGTAACAGTCCTGTAACATTCGCGGCGTAAAACTGCCCCATCAAATTAATAAGGAGGAACCATCGCGTGATACGCCGCATTGCGCTTTTGTGTGTTGTTCTGGCTGTGCCCGCTTTCGGTCAGACGACCTTGAATGGGGCCGGCGCTACTTTCCCTAATCCCATATACCAGAAGTGGTTCAGCGAATACCACAAGGCCCATCCCGAGATCGAATTCAACTACCAGTCGATTGGCAGCGGTGGCGGCATTCGCCAGGTTCTGGCGCAGACGGTGGATTTCGGGGCCAGTGATGGTCCCATGACCGATGAGCAGCTTTCCGAGGCCAAGATCAAGATACTGCATGTCCCCACCGTGCTGGGCGCAGTGGTTCCGGCGTATAACGTCGCGGGCGCGCCTGCGGATCTGCGGTTTTCTCCGAAGACAATTGCCGATATTTGTCTGGGGAAGATCACAAACTGGGATGACAAGGAACTCGCAGCCGACAATCCCGGAGTCAAATTACCCAACAAGCCGGTGATTCTTGTGCATCGTTCGGATGGCAGCGGCACCAACTACATATTCACCGATTTTCTGTCCAAGGTGAGTCCGGAGTGGAAGAGTGAGGTGGGTAAGGGCACATCCGTGAAATGGCCCGTGGGTTTGGGCGCCAAGGGCAACGAAGGCGTAGCAGGAATGGTCCGGCAGATGGATGGTTCGTTCGGCTACGTGGAGCTCATTTACGCGGTGCAGAACAACATCCCCTACGGGATCGTCGAAAACGCAGCCGGGACCTGGCTCAAAGGCAGTCTGGAGGGGGCGACAGCAGCCGCCGCCTCGGTAAAAGAGATGCCGGCCGACTTCCGGGTTTCCATCACCAATGCCCCGGGGAAAGACGCGTATCCCATCTCCAGCTTCACCTGGCTCCTGATTCCGGTTCAGTCCAAGGACCCGGCCAAGGGCAAGATCCTGGTGGATTTTCTGAACTGGATGCTGGATCACGGAGAGGGTATGACTTCCCAACTCGCCTACGCACCTCTTCCGGACAACGTTGCCGCCAAAGTCCGGGACGAGATCAAGCA
>JBOGLD010000028.1:0-6990 GCA_050745885.1 Terriglobales bacterium | reverse complement strand
CCTCTTCGTTCTGTCATCGGACGAAACCGCAGCCTTCCACTTTGAATCGGTCAATGCCCGGTTCGATAACCTGTTTGGCAGCCCCTGGCTCAATCTCAAGGTGGGGAAATTCGAACTGGACAACATCATTTCTGAGAAGCGTGGGTTGACCCTTTCGGCGGATGGCGGAGGCTTCCAGCTCTATCACTTCGTCCCGCTCGGAGACAGCAACATCATGCAGATCGGCGACAACCAGTTTGGTTTGGAATGGATGGGGCACTCGGCGAATGATCGTACGCGTATCTCGGCCTCGCTGTTGAATTCGAGCGCCGGAAATGTGGACCTGCCTCAAGGTAATTCCTCCTACACCGGATTCTTTGCGGGGAGTCATGCTTTCGAAGCGGGTAAACTTGGGACCCAGCGCGTCGGCTTCTACGCCATGGTAGGACAGGCGCCGACCAATTTTCTGACCTCGGGAACAATTCAGATCTCCCCGGGCGGCGGCTTCGGAAACAAGGGCTTCAGCCGGGTGGGTTTCAACGGAATCTTCTATCTCGGCAAGCTGGATTTCCAGGTAGTGACCCAGCACGGTTCGGACAACGCATATTTTGCCACCGGTACGGCGTCCCCCGACCCACTTCCGGCTGGAGCGCGATCGGCGACGTGGAATGGCGCGTTCGTCGAGACCCACTACGTATACAGCCCACAGCTCGTGTTCATTCAGCGGTCGGAGTGGATACGAATGTCACAGCAGGCGATTCCAGGCACGCCTTCTAATGCGGGCGACATCGACAATTATGTGGTTGGGTACAGGTTCTATCCCATCATGAACAGTCGTGCCGGGTTCGCCATTCATAACGAATACTCCTGGATCCGCCAACGCGGTGGTGCGCCGGACGGCAGTGACTTGACCAGTAATAGTCTGTTTGCGGGATTCGATTTCGACTTCTAAGAGAGGGAACGCCAATGCGAAAGATGATATTTGACGGGTCGCTGATTCTGACAGCAGTGGCTGTGCTCGCTCTTGGCAGCCTCTCTTGGGCACAGGTGACTGAGTATCAAGAACATCAGCGGCTGGGAATGGAGAGCCACATCGGCAAGCTGACCGGCCACGCTTCCGCCGCTCAAGGCAACTATCGCAGGTACTGCCTTGGCTGTCATGGCGAGCTGGGAGACGGGGAGGGAGAAAACGCGCAATGGATCGACCCCAAGCCGCGCAACTTTACCCTGGGGATATTCAAATGCCGTTCGACCCCGACTGGAACTCTACCTCTGGACTCGGACCTTTACGAGACCGTCGGCAGAGGGCTAATCACCTCAAATATGCCGTCGTGGAATCCGCTTTCTTCGCAGGAACGGGCGGACCTGGTGGCGTATGTGAAGCATTTCTCGGCGCGCTTCGTCACAGAGAAACCGGGAACACCGATTGCAGTTCCGCCCAGGCCGGAGGTCACCGCCGACCGAATCAAGGCCGGGCAGGAGGTCTTTCAGCGCGTGGAATGCTGGAAGTGCCACGGGCCAACGGGGAGAGGAAACGGTCCGTCCGCCGCCACCCTTACCGACGATCAGAACCGCCCGATTCTGCCTTATGATTTTCACGACAACAATCGCTTCAAGTGCGGCACCAGCGACGAAGATCTGTACAAGATTTTCATGACTGGACTGGACGGAACACCCATGCCTTCGTGGTCGGACAACATCAAGCCGGAGGAGGCCTGGGACCTGGTGTTCTACTTGCGTACCCTGCAGCCCATGAAGAGCAAAGAGAAAGAGATCGCCCGGCAAATCGGTTTGAAGCCGGGTGCTCCAATGGCAACTCCGGCGTCAGCGACTCCGCAGCCATAGAAGCGATTCTGAGTGAGGTAGCTGGGAAAGAAACGGAGAAACAAATGAAAGCCCGTTACAAAGTAGCAGGCATGACTTCAATCCTGCTGGTGCTTGGGTTTGGTCTCTTGTGGTCCACCGGGAGTGTGAGTGCGGCCGCAGAGGGCAAGATCACCGGAACGGTCAAACTGGACGGAACACCCCCTCACATGAAGGGCATTGACATGTCCAAGGATCCGTTCTGCGTCAAGCAACACGAGAACAGCCCGGCCCACCTGGAAAATGTGGTGGTGGGTGAGGGTGGGGGCCTGGAGAACGTGGTGCTTTACATCTCCCAGGGTTTGAGTGGTGCCGCGGCCAGCGAAATGCCACCGAAGGAACCGGTGTTTGATCAGAAGAATTGCATGTACACGCCCCACGTACTGGCGATGGACGTCAATCAGAAATTCAAAGTGATAACCAGCGATCAGACGACCCACAACATTCATCCCCTGCCCAACCCGCTCGCTGGCAATATTCCCTGGAACAAATCGCAGCCCCCGGGGGCCCCGCCGATCGAGACCAGTTGGAAGACGGAAGAGGTCGCGATACCCGTGAAGTGCAATATCCATCCCTGGATGCATGGCTATTTCGTGGTTGTAAAAGGGCCCTACGCCATGACCGATGACAAGGGTGCATACACCATCGAGAACGTGCCGCCTGGCAACTACACCGTCACCGCGTGGCAGGAAGTCTACGGAACCCAGACGCAGAAGGTGACCGTGGCCGCAGGGAAGCCAGGGACCGCCGACTTCACCTTCAAGGCCAAGTGAGGACTATCGGATAAGAATCAGCCCGACAATTGCTCCCCTTTTTCGACACCCCGTACCAGCGGCCGAGCGCCGGAGATATGCGCAAAGCCGTGTTCGATGGCACAGGAGGAATAAATGGAAACAGCAATCGGGGTGTTCGCTTCGCGAGACAGCGCCGAGGAAAGCGTAAAGGAATTGTTGGAAAAGGGCGTTCCGGAAGCGTCCCTGGTTTTTCTGACTCGCTCAGAAAGTGAAGCCAAAACTGTGGGCAAGCAATTGGGCGCATTCGCCGGGGGCTTTGTGGGCGGAGCGGCCGGGATGACGGCGGGTGTTGCGGCCGCTACTCTGCTCCTGCCCGGCATCGGGGCTGTTTTCGCTTTGGGTTTTGGCGCGGCCGCTCTGCTAGGAATCGCGGGTGCGGGTGCTGGGGCCAGCACCGTAGGCGCCATCGCCCACGAGTCCGGCGCTCCCCTGCCGACAAGCGATCAGAAAGCTTCCGACGATGCCGCTTTTTTCCGGGAGGTCCTCAAAGAGGGCCGCTCGCTGGTGGTGGTTCGGACGGAATCCCAAGAAACCGCGGTCATTGCATGCGCCATCCTCGATCGACTCGCTCTCGGCATGCACGGGCGAACTCCAGTCAAAATGCGCACGGTCACGCGCCAGGTGGGCGAAGTGGTCATCGTGGATGTCAGCGGAAGGATCACGCTGGGCGAGGGCAACGTGATGCTCCGTGAGATCGTTCGCGATCTGGCGGAAAAGGGGAACAACAAGATCGTATTGAATCTGGCGGAGGTCTCATACGTGGACAGCTCAGGCGTCGGAGAACTGGTCAAGGCCCTCACCACCATCCGCACCAAGGGCGGCAGACTGAAGCTGGCAAGTCTGAACCCAAGAGTGCACCAGTTGCTGCAGATGACCCGCTTGTCTACGGTCTTCGAGATTGAGACCGACGAAGCCAGCGCACTCAAGTCTCTTGCGTAGGCGTCAGTTGAGTTTGGAGTCGCGGACGGTCAAGTTCGTGCCGACTCAAAGGGCACGCCGGAGCGGGACGCCGGCAGGAAACGAGATATCATGGCCAAATTTTTTGCGCTTACCATTATCGTGATTGCGATCGCGTCTGCGATTCCCATCGTGCGGCACACCTGGCCAGAACCCGAGGACATCTCGGTTCACGGGCGCCTGATCGATGAACAGATGTCGGAGACCATGGCGGAAGCGGGAATCTCCTTCCTGGCGGCGCAGTTCATTCTGGCCATCTTTGTCTGGAAGTTTTCCAACCGGCCAAAGGACTCGAAGATCACGAAGTTTCCGGGCGGGGCCAAAGGTCTGGTCATCGCCGCTTTCCTGTTAGTGGGCACTGAAGTTCTGGCCCTCGGGATTTTCGGAACCAAAGCCTGGGCCAGCGTTTATTTCACACCCCCAGCCGCGGACGCGTTACCGGTGCAGGTGCAAGCGGGGCAGTTTGCGTTCTATTTCCGCTATCCCGGACCGGATGGGAAGTTTGGTCCGCTTCACCCTACCCTCATCAACGAGGCCAACGAGAACTTTTTCGGTCTTGATCAGACCAATGACCAGGACTCCAAAGACGACATCGTAACCGCTGAAATGGCGATTCCGGTGAATCGTGAGATCCATCTGCTCATGCACGCGAAAGACGTCGGTCATTCTTTTTATGTGCCGGAGTTGCGGGTGCAACAGGACTTCGTCCCCGGACTGGATCTCTCGATTCATTTCACCGCGACCAAGATCGGGAGATATGAAATCGTTTGTACGCAGCTTTGCGGCCTGGGGCACTACAACATGAAGGCTTATCTCATTGTCTACTCGCAGGAAGACTTCGACAATTGGCTAAAGAAGGAAGCGGCACTGCAGTAGCCGGTCCGGTCCGTGCACGGCTCCGGTCGGACAAAGTAATTCTGGTTTGAGGTGAAATCCATGCACGACGTGTCGGCACACGCGGCGCAACACCATACCCCACCGCAGGGCTTCATTCGGAAGCACGTCTTCAGCCTCGACCACAAGGTGATCGGCAAGCAGTATTATGCCCTGGCCCTGGTGGCGGTTTTCGTGGGCATGGTGCTCTCCTGGCTCATGCGGCTGCACCTGGGGTGGACGAATCTGCCCATACCCGGACTGCATTTCCTTTCCAAAAACGGGGCCCCCGGCGACCTCATGACGCCGGAGTACTACCTGCAGTTGATGACCATGCACGGAACCATCATGGTCTTCTTTGTGCTCACCACGGCGCCTTTTGCCGCATTTGGCAATTTCTTCCTGCCCATCCAGGTGGGCGCCGAGGACATGCCTTTCCCGCATTTCAACATGATGTCGTTCTGGGTGACCTTCGTAGCTTTTATGGTCCTGATGTCATCGTTTTTCGTTGGTGATGGTCCTACGTTGGCGGGTTGGACGCAGTACGCGCCCCTGAGCGCTGTGGGAGCGGTTGCGGGTCCTGGCCAAGGCCTGGGCGAAGTGCTTTGGGCGGCGTCGATCGCCATTTTCTGCGTAGGCCAGTTGCTGGGCTCGTTAAACTTCATCACGACCACTCTGGATATGCGGGTCAAAGGCATGAGTCTGATGCGATTGCCGCTCACCGCCTGGGGCTGGTTCATTACGTCTTGCATGAGCCTCACGGCCTTTGCGGTGCTAATGCCCGCCTGTATCCTCCTGATTCTGGATCACGTGGCCGGCACCAGCTTCTTCGTCCCGTCGAACCTGGTGATTAATGACCAGCTCCAGCCGCATTCCGGTGGATCGACCTTGCTTTGGCAGCACCTGTTCTGGTTCTTCGGACATCCGGAGGTGTACATCGCCATCGTGCCCGGCATGGGTATCGTCTCCCATGTCCTGATCACCAACATGCGGCGGCCACTACTCAGTCACCGGGTGATCATCGCCTGCATGGGGTCGATCGCGGTCCTCAGCTACATGGTCTACGGGCACCACATGTTTGTCAGCGGGATGAATCCGTTCTCCTCTCTGGCATTCTCTTTCCCCACGCTCATTATCACTATACCCTCGACCATCGTTGTGTTGATTTGGATCGGCAGTCTGTATGGCTCCAGGTTGCGCATCAATACCGCTTCGCTATTCGCCCTGGGCTTTATTTCGGTGTTCGTCAGCGGCGGTGTAAGCGGCTTTTTCCTGGCACAGCCCTCGATCGACATCGTGCTGCACGCCACCTACTTCGTAGTGGGGCATTTCCACTTGGTTATGGCCGTGGCGGCAATCTTCGGGATCTTTGCCGGGACTTACTTCTGGTTTCCCAAGATGACCGGGCGCATGATGAACGAAACCCTGGGCAAGATTCACTTCTGGTTCAGCTTCGTAGGCACCTATTGCATCTTCATGCCCTTCCATTATCTGGGAATCGCGGGAAATGTACGCCGCTACCAGGCGTTTGTGGATGAATACCTGCAGCCGCTGATTCCGGTGCACCGGTTTATTACCGTTGCCGCCCTCGTAACCGGTGCGGCCCAGTTCATCTTTCTGTACAACCTCATTCACAGCCGTTTCTGGGGCAAGCCGGCGCCAGACAATCCGTGGGAGGGGACGTCGCTCGAGTGGAGTACGGCAACGCCGCCGCCCTTCGATAATTTTGGCGGGAAACATCCCGTGGTGTACCACGATCCCTACCAATATGGGGTGGCGAGTTCGACCGGCGACTACCTCATGCAGACGTCGCCCGAGCAAGTTGCAACCGAGCACGAAGAGAACTGACACCTGCAGCCTGGGATTGACAGGAGAGTCCGAACACTATGGCAACTACGGTCCACGAACCACCCAAGATCCAGGCGCGGCGTCCGCGCGACTCGGGGAACGGAGGCTGGCGAAATCTTGTTCCGGCGGACGGAGACCGGCACACAATACAGGAGTATTCTCCGCCAGCGGCGAGCACCGGCATCTGGGTGGTGGTCTACGCCATTACGATGACGTTTGCGGCGCTAACCAGTGCGTTAATCGTGCGCAAGGGGTCATCGTTGGACTGGCAGAGCTTTACCCTGCCGTCGATCCTCTACCTCAATACGGCACTACTCCTGGCCAGCAGCCTTACGCTGGAGGTAGCCCGCCGGCGAGTGGCTACTTTCATGGGCGGCCTGGCCGTACCGGGTGAGAGTCCGGCACGCTGGCTCTACATAACCCTGGTCCTCGGTTTGCTCTTTGTCGTCGGCCAGTACGTGGCTTGGCTCCGGCTCAGCGCCGAAGGCCTCTATCTTGCGACCAACCCCAGCAGTTCCTTTTTCTACGTGCTTACGGCCGCCCATGTGTTGCACGTGCTGGGAGGGCTGGGCGGGTTGCTTTATGTGATCCGGAAACTCAGAAAGTCCGAACTGCGACGGAGCACGCTGAATGCGGCGTCGCGCTACTGGCATTTTGTGGATCTGCTCTGGGTGTA
>JBOGLD010000027.1:0-19201 GCA_050745885.1 Terriglobales bacterium | reverse complement strand
CTACGCGGTTGTCCCACGACGAGCAGAGAACGTTTGTCACCCTGTGGTGTATCTTTCCGTCCCCTTTGATGGTGGGTGGCGACTTACCTAGGGCCGATGCCTGGACAACTTCACTGCTCACCAATCCCGAAGTCATTGCGGTAGATCAACACTCAACCGGCAATCATCCGGTTGTCACGACGGACAAGGCGGTGGTGTGGGTGGCGGAATCCGCCAAGGCGGGCGGCCACTATCTCGCCATCTTCAACCTGGAAGAGTCCACTCAGACCGTCAGGTATTCATGGAAAGACCTGGGCTGGCCTGCGGGGAAGCGCAATTTGCGCGACCTGTGGGAGCACAAGGACCTGGGTTCGGCAGAGGCTGTCACCGTAACCCTGCCGCCGCATGGTAGCGTGCTATACGGCGTGCGCTGAGGCAGGCCGGAACGGCAGGCTGGGAACCAGGGGCAAGCGGCGCTGATGCGACCCCAACAAGCATGAAGGCCCTCATCCTCAAGAAAGCCGGTGAAGCAACGGTAGAGTCGATTGCCGAGCCCGTGGCTTCAGAAGAAAAGCTCCTGCTGAAAGTCCGTATGATTGGACTGTGCGGAAGCGATCTTAATTCCTTCCGCGGCAAGAATCCGCTGGTAACGTTCCCCCGCATTCCCGGTCATGAAGTCGCGGCCACCATCGTACACGGAAGTAAGCACAACCCGGGGCTGGCCGCCGGGACCGATGTGACCATGTCTCCGTATACCAGTTGCGGCAAATGCGCATCCTGCCTTCGCCAGCGGCCGAATGCCTGCCAGTTCAATGAAACTCTCGGGGTGCAGCGAGATGGAGCGCTGACCGAGTACATCACCATGCCCGCGGAGAAACTCTATGCCGCAAACCTTACCCTCAAGGAACTGTGCCTGGTCGAACCGCTGACCGTCGGGTTTCATGCCGTTGCGCGAGGCCGGGTTACCGGAACGGACTCGGTTGCGGTGTTTGGCTGCGGCGGTGTAGGTCAGGGGGCGATTGCGGCGGCAAGTTTCCGCGGCGCCAAAGTCATTGGGATCGACCTTGATGATGAAAAGTTGAGTCTCGCCCGCAAGGCCGGTGCGGCCGAGACCATCAACACCAGCCATGAGCCTTTGCACCAGCGCCTGCTGGATTTGACCAACGGTCTGGGCCCCGATGTCATCATCGAGGCCATCGGCCTGCCCCAGACTTTTCGAGCGGCGGTGGAAGAAGTCGCGTTTACCGGGCGCGTGGTCTATATCGGCTATGCCAAAGAGCCCGTGGCTTACGAGACGCGGCTGTTCGTCCAGAAAGAACTCGACATTATGGGCTCGCGGAATGCCCTGCCCGAGGACTTTCGCCAGGTAATCCAGATGCTCGAGGACCGTCGTTTCCCGGTCGATGATGCCGTGAGTTCCGTCGTGTCCATCGAGGATGGCCCGGATATCCTGCGGGCATGGAGTGACAATCCTTCGCGCTTCACCAAGATCATGGTCCGCCTGGATTGAGCTGCATCGCGGGACACAGAAACGCCGGAATGCCAGTTTTCTAGTCTGAGGAAAGGGAACGATGCCCGTCCCTACAACTGGAAACGCCAACCCGTCCAGAGATCACGCTTCTAGCCACCTTTTTCCCGCGGGCCACCTGCTGCCTTTCATCCTGGTCACCGCCCTGTTCTTCCTCTGGGGAATACCCAACAATCTGAACGACGTGCTGATCCGTCAATTCATGAAGTCGTTTGCGATTTCACGCTTTCAGGCAGGACTGGTGCAGTCCGCTTTCTACATGGGTTATTTTCTGCTGGCCATGCCCGCGGCCCTGCTGATGAGAAGAGTCGGCTATAAGGCGGGATTCGTCACCGGCCTGGTTTTGTACGCCCTCGGCACTTTCCTGTTCTGGCCGGCCGCCGTGGTGGGGCGTTATGAGTTTTTCCTGCTGGCATTGTTTGTAATCGCAAGCGGCCTTTCGTTTCTGGAAACGGCTTCGAACCCCTTCATCGCGCAGTTGGGAGATCCGGAGAGTTCGGAAAGACGGCTGAATTTCTCCCAGGCCTTCAATCCCCTGGGCTCAATCACCGGCGTCCTGATCGGGACGATCTTCATTTTCTCCGGCGTCGAACTGACCCCGCAGGAAGTAGCGGCCCGCAAGGTCCAGGGCGTATACGAAGCCTACCTGCGCGCGGAGACGCTACGCGTAGTCAAACCCTACCTGGTCATCGGCGCGATTGCCTTGCTCTGGGCCGTCCTCATTCTGCTCACAAAATTCCCCAGCATCCAGGGAGAACATGAAAACAGCGCGGACGACCACGGACATTTCACCGAACTGTTCGGGTACCCGCACTTTCTGCTCGCCGTGGTCGCGCAGTTTTTATATGTGGGCGCCCAGGTAGGAACCTGGAGTTACTTTATTCAATACGTCCAGGAATATGCCCACCAGCCGGAGAAAGTTGCGGGATACTTCCTGACCGGAACCTTGGCCGCATTCGGAGTAGGAAGATTTGTCTCGGCCTACCTGATGCGATTCATCGCCCCGAATAAGCTCATGGGGGCGTACGGCGTAGCCAGCATCTTTCTGGTTGGGATAGGAGTGTTATTCCCGGGATGGGTTGGCCTATGGTGTGTTTTCCTCACCAGCTTTTTCATGTCTTTAATGTTCCCCACCATCTTTGCCCTGGGGCTGAAAGGGCTGGGCCCAAACACGAAAATCGGCGGTTCGCTGCTGGTAATGGCCATTGTTGGCGGAGCCGTCCTGACCCCGTTGATGGGACTGATCTCGGAAAAATCCGGCAGCATCGCGCTCGCCTATTCGGTTCCTCTCCTGGCTTACATTTACATTGCGTTCTATTCGTTTATGGGATCAAAGCCGCGACAGCCCCAGGCGAACTAACGTTTTGCAAATCGTGGGTCTGTGGGCGCCCGGACTTCCCACCCTTCTACGGGAAAACCCAGCCTTCGCGTTTCATCGGCGATGATACGAAGTCCTTTGATTCCAGCGTGCGGTTTGCCTTCGCCTCAGGCCACAGCCTGCCGGAATACAGTGTTTTCCGGGTGGCAGCGCCCCGGCCAGCGAGAGTAGGATGTCAAGCATGAAAGCCGTCACCGGAATATTTCGCTCGCGAATTGATGCGCAACATGCTCTGGCCGAGATGCGTTCGGTCAGTCTGCCGGAGGATCGGATTACGCTTTTAACCCCAGGGGGCGAGAACGATTTGCAGTCGATACCCGCCGTCGCCGCCGAGCAACCTGGTGTTGGCACAGCCATCGGTGCGGTGATAGGCGCTTCCGCCGGACTCTCTGGACCTCCACTCATCGCCGCCCTGGTGCCCGGAGTCGGACCCATCGCCGCAATCGGACTGCTGGGAGCAGCGGTACTGGCAGCGGCCGGCGCCGGCATCGGCGCAGTTGCAGGCAGAAAGCTGGAAAATGCGATGACTGAGGGAATACCCGAAGACGAGATCTTCGTCTATGAAGACGCTCTCCGCCAGGGCCGCAGCGTGGTGATTGCTCTGGCCGATGACGAAAGCGAAGCTGCGCGGTTCCGCGAACTGCTCAGGGTTGAAGGAGCGGAAGCCGTCGACGCGGCCCGCGAACAATGGTGGATCGGTTTGCGCGGTGCCGAGCAGGAACACTATTCGAAGTCGGGCAAGACGCTCAGCGAAGACGAGCGATTTTATCGCCTGGGATTTGAATCCGCGCTCCACGCCCGGATGCGCTGCAAAGAATACGATCAGGTAGTGGGCGAGATGACGGCCAGGCTCGAGGACCTTCAGGCTCAATATCCCAACGCCGCTGTAGCGGAACCCTTCACGCGAGGCTATGAGCGCGGACGCGAATACTACCAGCACCTGTGCCGGGAATCCACAGCGGCCTGAAAAAGCTCTTGCGAAGGCGGCAAGGAGAGGCCCAAGAAGTCATCGACTGGCCAAGTGTAGCGTCCCTTCGAAGGTTCATCCCGGTCTATACTCCTTCCGATCCCGACAAGCACAGGGCATTCCAGTTCAAATCATGCTGCCACATGTGGGGCGGTGCAAACGTTGTATTTCAATGGCTTGGGGGCGCTCTCACGCACTCTTCTAGGCCAGTTTGGGCTCGGTTGCTACATAAGGCGTTGCAGGGAGGTGGGCCTAGGGCTTGGACCCGCCAAAGGTAATTGGTGTACTCGACTGTGGGTGTTGAAACTCCAGTTTTCTCCAAATAGCCAAACTTTGGGGAATAGAAATTTCAACAGGCACGCCTGTTTTACAACAACGATCTCGTTGTGACAGTGACGAGAGGTCGGTAAAACTGCATCGCCACGGGCAAAAATCAATGAGAATTGTCGGGGACTGACAGTGGTGATAGCATATCGGCCTCGCTGGACCACACCAGAGAAAATCGCAGGCAAACACAGGAGAGCATATGTTCGATAAAGAGATTGTCGCATCCCAGGTTAAGGCCGATCGTTTCCCCTTCCCGAGCGAGGGAGGGATCACCTTGGCGGTACGCAACTCGAATTACGCCCTTGGGCCGGTGATGCTGCACCTCACCATGAGTCCCGGCTCGGTCATCCCGGCGCACTTCCACCAAGGCGTTGCGGAGGTGCTCTACGTCATCGAAGGCGATTTTATCAATGAGGGTAAGGAACACCTGCCCGGCACGTCCCTGCACGTCAAGGCCGGCCAGTCGCACGGCCCGCACACCACCGGGAAGGGTTGCACGCTGCTGGTGCTCTGGACGGACCGAGCGGCGACGCAGGAGGCCAACCTCGACGATTTTGCCGTGTCTAAGGCTGCTGCCTGAGGCTACCCAGTGGCAAGTTCTTGAACCTCGCTCGTCGTGATAATTGCATCCAGCCACCTCGCTCAGGCAAGGCGACTTGGACGTGTACGACCCGGCGAACGAGCGCGATTTGTGGGGGGTCGTTGTTACACCTTGCAACAACTGGAGAAGGCAGCGTGACGAAGCTTGAGGAAGCGAAGAAACCAAATGAGATGGTGAGCGCGGTAGGAATCGAACCTACAACCTACTGATTAAGAGTTATATCTCACGATGAGGCTGCGCGATATACAACTGCGGCCGTTACAATAACTTAACGACAAAAAGGCCCGCATGGACGGTTTTCGAAATCGTTGGAAAAGTTGGTGAAATCGAATGGAATCTAATTCCGAAGGACACAAAAAGGCCACAGTGCATTCGCCGCGGTCCCGATGCCAGATGGGAGACGATCGCTGTGAAAGAAGGTCGCCTATACAACTTTACAGGACTTAGAAAAGGCGGACGAACTCTACGTAGTTCGAAATCCTCGGCGGCCGAAGCAAAACCGTAGTGCTGCATGCTGAAATGGTCGAGCGCAGCCTTTCAGAACTCAGTTTTCCAGTGTTTCTAACAACTTCAATGGTTGCCTTGGGACCGCCAAACGCTAGAAAATGCGGGCGAGACGGAAGGATCGTGGGGTGATTGCCGTGGGTGATGCAATGCTCACGCCGAATGGGCTGTGGACGAGGACCAATAAAGATCAGTGTTAAGATGACACGAGGGTTCACCAACTGTTGAATCGAACCCAAGTCTGACTTCTACCGTGTCAATTTTGAGGTCAACAAACTAAAACCCTTCGCTTGTCTTGCTTTTCCGCAAACCACATACCTCAAAACACTCCAAAAACAGCCTATTTTTGGGGACGAATTGGTGACGAGTTCTTTGTTCCTGCGCCGAAAGGAAATCTTTCGGCTCAGTTTCCGGGGACAGCCGACCACACGTCCAGAATCAAAGGGAAGGTGGCAAGCTCACACTCGCCACCTTACGTCCTGCGCTCAGAGAGAGTTCAAAAACGCAATCAGATCGGCCTTTTCTTGAGGCGTAAAACCAATGTTGAAACGCATGTCGTAAAAGACGACGACATCTGCCAGCGTCGCGGCAGAACCATTGTGAAAGTAAGGCGCGCGGCTTGCGAGTCCGCGAAGAATGGGTCCTTTCACTTTTCCCATATCCGCCCACTTTCCTGTGATAAGGGCGCGACCAGGATCGGTTGTTTGGACGGTCTCGTTCGTGGCGTTGTTCACAAAAGTGAACACCGGGAGATAGCTGACATCCAGAGGGCTCGTCAAGTCCGCCACACCGATGTTCAACGCCGCAGAGACGGAATGGTCGCCCACATTGGGAGAATCGTGGCAAGTTCCACATGTGCCAGAGAACGATGCAGGGAGCCCCGGCACATCGTTTATTCCGGCGACGCCGGAGATCGTAATTGGTTTCGAATTGAACACGACTTGGCCCCGGGCGATGCTGGCTCGAGAGGTAGACCGCGAGTTCGTCCAGGCATCGAATAAGTTAAAAATATCGGGAGTAAAGGGGGCGCCAGTGTGATTGAACGCAAAACTCGCAGGGAAGGAATCGTTAATTCCAATAAAAAACGGTTGCGACGCCAGGGCGACCGGTCCACCCCTCGCTCGGCTGTCGTTCAGAAAGCCAGCGTGATAGTCGATCGCCTGCGCGGTGCGCAGGGCTGTCTCGAAGCTCACAATGTCTTGTATTTGATCCGGCGTGGGAGCCGTACCCTGCGCATGCCCGATGGTGGCATCCATCGCCTGGTGGGCCAAGTCTGCCAGCAATTCACCCTGATTGGGGTAGGTGATCTTCTGTGTGCTCGGTGGCGTGGACTCACGCCCGTCCCACATCACGGTACTGAGGAACGCTAGGTTTGTCGCAGGAAGTGGACGGCGGTACATCGAAAGCGTCGACGTATCACTGCATCCGTAAGGGTTGATAACGCTCTGCACTCTGAACTCCGCACTTTCAGGTACGGACAAAGCGATGCGAATCAGGCCCTTGCTGAGTAATAGGCTATACGCCTGGCGACGCCCTTGCACGGTTGAGGTATCGATGTTGTGGTCACAGTTGGAGCCATCATTGGTGCGGAAGATCGGGTCCAAACCCTGGGTCAGAAGGAAACGCAATTGCAGTTCGGCGGCTGAAACACTCCAACCCTCCGTGGGTAGGTGGCAGGACGCGCAGGACCGCCCATTGGTCCCGAGCGATTGGAAGAACGCTCCGGTCAAGTTAATTGGAGCATTGTTGACGTTGTATGTTTCCAGCAATCCGCTACGGTTTGGGAGTGGGAACAGGTTAGGCAGTGATTGGCCGCTTGCAGCCGCCGTCATCATGGCAGCCCCGATCAGTACGGCGATCGCGCTAAGTTTCATATGTTTACCTCCCTGCCTGGCGTATCCTGCCCCAGCCGATGCTGGCGGGCAATGGCGCACGCCTGAAGATTGGCTTAATTCAAATGAATTCGTAACCTACTGAACATATTGGGCCTGTCGAGGCATTAGACAACGGATGTAGAATCGTAGCCGTCGTTTTTGGCCTTCGATTATGGTTTCCGACCCGCTCAAAATGGCAGGCCAGATCCGGTTTGGGGAAGATTTCGAGCTGGATCTAGGCGCTTATGAACTGCGCCGCGACGGCCGAGTTCTCAAACTGGAGCGGATTCCCATGGAACTGCTGCTCCTCTTGATAAAGGGGAGGGGCCAGCTGGTCACCCGGAACCAGATCATCGAGAGGATCTGGGGCGAGAATGTATTCCTCGATACCGACAACAGCATCAACGCGGCCATCCGCAAGATTCGCCTGGTGCTGAAGGACGATCCTGAGCAGCCGCGCTTTGTGCAAACCATCACGGGGAGGGGATACCGGTTCATCGCGCAAGTAGTAGACGTGATGCCAGCGCCGACGCCAACTGCAGCTGAGGCACCGACCCAGGCTGCCGATGGTCAAGTAGGCAAGAAGGTCTCCCATTACAGGATTCTGCAGCTGCTGGGGGGCGGGGGTATGGGGGTCGTGTACAAGGCCGAAGATTTGAAGTTGGGCCGCCGAGTCGCGATCAAATTCATTCCTGGGGAGCTGGCTCATGACGCGAAGGCCTTCAAGCGGTTTGAACAGGAAGCGCGGGCAGCCTCAGCTCTGGATCATCCCAACATCTGCTCCATCCACGAACTCGGGGAACATGAGGGCCAGCCTTTCATCGTAATGCAATTGCTGGAGGGGCAGACGCTGCGGGAATTGATTGAGAGCGCTGGCCAGCAAAAGAAGCCTTTGCCCACAAACGAGGTGATCGATCTCGCAATGCAAGTGGTCATAGGGCTGGAAGCGGCACACGAGAAAGGCATTGTCCATCGCGACATCAAGCCGGCCAACATCTTTATCACGAATCGTGGTGAGGCCAAGATCCTTGACTTCGGCCTGGCGAAAATGGTCGAGGAAGATCCCAACCCGGAAGCCCACGAGCGGACTGTCCTGACCCAACCTGCAATCCCCACCGCGCCCGCGTCACCTTCCTCGAATTTACGGCTGACTCTGACGGGCACGACCATGGGGACGGCATACTACATGTCGCCCGAACAAGTGCGGGGAGAAAAGCTGGACGCGCGCACAGATTTGTTCTCGTTTGGCTTGGTACTCTACGAAATAGCGACGGGCCAGCGCGCCTTTAGCGGGGACACTGTGCAAGGGATCCATGACGCTGTTTTGCATCAGTTCGCCGTCCCCGCACGCCAAGTGAGGCCCGATCTTCCAGTAGATCTGGAAGGAATCATTAACAAGGCCATCGAGAAGGATCGCGAGCTTCGCTACCAGACCGCCACTCAGGTCCGAGACGATCTGAAGCGCCTGTCGATAGCGGCCAGTCCGAAACCGGTAGATTCCACCACTCCGCCTGTTCCTCATGTGATTGAGGTTGAAAAACCTCCTCGCAGAAAGCTGCATCTGTGGAGGAGTCTGGCAATTGTCTTGACCGTTGCTGCGTTAGCTTCTGGCGCTCTCTACTACCGGTCAGTGCACGCGAACCGGCTGAACGAAACGGACACGATCGTCATCGCTGACTTTGCCAACTCCACGGGCGATCCTGTTCTCGGTGACGCTCTTAAACAAGGCCTGAACATCGCGCTGCGCCAGTCTCCATTTTTGAGCATTGTTTCCGACGATGGAGTCGACTCTACGCTCAAGCGGATGGCACTTCCGGCCGACACTTTTGTGACTCCCGATGTGGCCCGCGAAATCTGCCAGCGTACCGGCAGCAAGGCGTACGTTGACGGAGCAATTGCGGCTCTCGGTACCGAATATGTGCTTGGCCTGAACGCGGTGAACTGCCGGAGCGGCGACGTGATGGTGCGGGAACAGATCACGGCTCCGGCAAAGGAAAAGGTGATTGCCGCGCTCGGCGATGCTGCGTCCAAATTGCGCGGGGAGCTGGGCGAATCGCTGTCCACAGTGCAGAAATACGATGTCCCGCTCGAAGAGGCAACCACGCCTTCCCTGGAAGCACTCAAGGCCTTTAGTCTGGCTCGTGCGGCGGCCCTCAAGGGATCGGTGGACAGCGCGATTCCGTTCTACAAGCACGCGATTGATGTGGATCCAAACTTTGCCGCCGCTTATGCCCACATGGCGCAGGCCTACGCCAGTGGCAGCCATGACGATCTTGCCAAGGCCAGTATCCGCCAAGCGTTCGAGCGCCGCAACAGAGCCAGCGAGCCGGAAAGATTCTACATCACAACTCGCTACTACGAACTCGCTACCGGGGAGACCGACAAGCGCATCGAAGCCCTTCGGCTCTGGCGGCAGATGTACCCACGAGAAACCACTGCGGCAAATGACCTCGCCGTTGAGTACAACGACATGGGCAAGTTCGATCTTGCGCTGGTGTCAGCGCAAGATGCACTGCGCCTCAGTCCCGATGCCTACACTCCCTATGAGAATCTAGGCATGGCCTACCTGGGGCTGAATCGATTTTCGGACGCCAAAGCCATCCGCAACAAAGAACTGGCGGCCAATCTGGGTCTCCACTGGACTCACATTGATTTGTATGGCATCGCGGTGGTCGAGAACGATGCCGCCGGCATGCAGCAGCAGATCGTGTGGGCCAAGGGAAACACGTACGAGTTCTTCATGCTTGAGAGCGTAGCGGGAGTGGAGGCTGCTGACGGCAAGTTGCGGAAGGCCAGAGAGACTTACCGCCAGGCAATGGAGAGCGCACGGCGAGCGAAATTCGACCGGATCGCCAGGGACATGGCGGTCGACCTGGATCTCGTCGAAACCGAGTTGGGAAATGCGCGGGCACCCTCGGCCGTGCCCAATAGTGAGCACGCTCGAAAAGCTGCGGCCCACATATTTGCGATGACGGGAGATCCCGGTCGAGCCGGTGCGCTCGCTGCCGAACTGCTAAAAGACGCTCCCACGGATACCTATGTCAACAACGTCTGGGTACCCTCTATCCGGGCGGAGATCGAAGTCAGCCGGGGCGATCCGGCAAAGGCCATCGAACTCCTCAAAGCCACGTCTCTGTACGAATTTGGCTGGAAAGCACATGGATGGCCGAGCTACGTTCGCGGGCGTGCCTACCTCCGAGCCCAAAAGGGAAAGGAAGCGGCCGCCGAGTTTCAGAAGATTCTGGATCATCGCGGGGTTTGTCTGGCCGACTCGTTGGCCCCGGTATTCTACGCACTGTCGCATCTGCAGTTGGCTCGAGGGCGCGCCATGTCCGGCGATGCCGCCGGCGCGCGCACTGCCTATCAGGACTTTTTCAACCTATGGAAAGACGCCGACTCCGACATCCCGATCCTGAAGCAAGCTAAGGCAGAGTACGCGAAACTGCAGTAGCTAGGCCTAGCGTGTCAAAACCATCTGATTCCAGCACAATCGAATCTCCACAAAATGTTGCTCAGGAACCTGCGGTTTAGCCGTTGCACCTGACAGGCCTTTTTCGGCACACCCCAAAAAACCGCATCAAACCGGGTTTGGTGGTGAAATCGCGATATTTCATCAGCTGCGCAGGGCCCTCTTTTCAGGCAGTCGGGGAACAGCCGCAGGTCAAGTTCCTCAGACTTAATGCAAGGATTCCAAAAAACCTCGCAATTCGCGCAGCACATCCCCTTCATTCGAGAGGAATACGAAATGGCCGTACCCCATAAGTCGACCACGCGAGCACCGCCTGCGGCGCGTTTCACTCTTTCTATCCGAATTCTGGTCATGCCAATGTACAAGCCGTACACCGCGTCAACGACGGTGCGTTGCCCTGCGTTCGTCACATGATATTTCTCTATCTGGTTCTGGGGAGGCCCATCAGGCGTATCGTAGACAACGAACGCAAGGACCGGCGAGCGAATCTCGGAATAGTCGTGCTTCTGACCACCCTTCATGATCGCATCAGGAATGCTTTCTGGAGACTTGTGACCGCCGACACTCCCGTCCGGATGTTCCATAAAATCATTGCGCAATTCGGATTCAGGAATTGGGATTCCCTGAGTCTGAAGTCGCCAAGCCCTATAGTCTGGAAATGATTTCAGGTCGGAGGAGGAAGGCGTAGGCTGCCACCGGATGGATTCTGGGAATGCACCATGATCTGACAGTCCCTCTGTTGGGTTCCGGTAATTGCCACTGCCACCGTCTCGCCGGTTTCCTCTCTCTTCCTCCTGTGGTCCGTCTCCGACGAACGTATTCGCGAGCCATTGCGGCTGGGAACCGGTTCGTCATGATTGGTCAAACCAGACTGCTGCTCCCGCGATCGTGCGAACTCCTTATCCTTCTTGAACCCAAAATCTAGTGCCTGTGACCTAATGGAATGGACCCATCCGGGATGATTGTAATCTGAGTCCCGGAGGTGGTTCGCTATGAAGATCGTGACGGTTGGACTGGATATTGCGAAGCAGACGTTTCAAGCGCACGGAGTGGACTGTAAGGGCAAAGTGGTATTGCGAAAGCGGATGAGACGAGCGGAGGTGTCTTCGTTCTTTGCTGAAGTCGAACCTTGCCTGATAGGACTGGAGGCTAGCGGTGGAGCGCACTACTGGTTTCGAGTGTTGAGCCGACTGGGGCACACGGTACGCCTGATCGCGCCGCAGTTCGTGAAGCCCTATGTGAAGTCGCAAAAGAACGACGCCAACGATGCGGAGGCGATCTGCGAAGCTGTCAGTCGGCCGAGCATGCGCTTCGTTCCGGCCAAGCGAGTCGAGCAGCAGGATCTGCAGTGCCTGCACCGGGTGCGGTCGCGGCTGATCGGCTGCCGGACACAGTTGGTCAACCAGATTCGTGGGCTGCTGGCGGAGTACGGGATTGTTCTTCCACAGCATGTGGCTCAGTTGCGCCGCCATCTCCCTGCACTGCTGGAAGACGATAGCAACGAACTCACGATTTCTACGCGACACCTGTTTCATTCGCTCTACGAAGAGCTGATCGAACTGGAAACCAAAATCACCTCCGCCGATCAGAGGATTGAGCGGGCCTTCCGGGAGAACGCAGAATGCCAGCGCATCGCTGCGGTGGAAGGCATTGGGCCGGTGACGGCCACGGCGGTTGTGGCCGCCATCAGCGATGGTCATGCTTTTCGGAACGGGAGGCAGTTTGCCGCCTGGCTGGGTCTGGTGCCGAGACAGCACTCCAGCGGAGGCAAAACAAAACTGCTGGGTATCAGCAAACGGGGCGATCCCTATCTGCGCACCTTGCTGGTGCATGGAGCCAGGTCGGTGGTCTACCGTGCCAAGGCGAAGACCGACTGTCGGAGTCGGTGGATCAATGACAAGCAACATAGATTGGGAACCGCCAGGGCTTGCGTGGCGCTGGCCAACAAAAATGCGCGCATTCTCTGGTCCCTGATTGCGAAGCAACAAGTGTATCGGCCCGCTGTCTAGATTTTCTGTCTCTGAGTTGAAATGTCCTCGTCGAGATGCTTGAGCCAAACATGATGGCGAAAGTGGTGAGACCAGCTTCTTCAAAACCTGCGGGGGGCAGGGCCTTCCAAGGCCGTTGACCTGATTAGGAGAAGAAGCGCAGATTCCATCAGGGCCCGGAAGATGAAACATTTTCCATTTATGAGGCCGGATATATGCACGCGTCTCTTTTCCACACCGCTATCGTCAAGGCCCTTGCAAACCGGATGGGTCCATATATGCCCCCCAGAAACTAGTCCATTGGAAATGTGACTTCTCCATCGAGTAGGATGACCCGCCCAGGGTCAAAAGGAGGAGTCGTGCGCAAGAGTCGATTCAACGAAGAACAGATCATTGCCATTCTGAAGGAGTCGGAGGCGGGGGTGGAGACGGGAGAACTGTGCCGGCGGCACGGCATCACCCGGGCATGCTTTTACCGGTGGAAGAGTAAGTTCGGTGGCATGGAAGTGAGCGATGCGAAGCGGTTGCGGCAACTGGAGGAGGAGAACTCGCAGTTGAAGCATATCGTGGCCGAGCAGGCGGTGGATATTCGAGCGTTGAAGGCGGTGGTAACAAAAAAGTGGTGAGCCCGCAGATGCGGCGAGAGGCGGTGCTGGTGATGCTGGTGGAAGTTGCGATGAGCCAGCGACGCGCCTGCGGGCTGATGGAGCTGAATCGTGCGACCTGCCGGTATCGCCGGCAGCGGGGTGAGGACCAGCCGCTGCGAGTGCGGTTGCGTGAGTTGGCAGAGGCTCGGCGCCGGTTCGGCTACCGGCGTTTGCAGGTGCTGCTGCAGCGGGAGGGCTGGCAGGTGAATCACAAACGAATCTACCGGCTGTACGTCGAGGAGAAGCTGTCACTGCGGCGCAAGCGAGGGCGGAAGCGCAGCACCGTGCGCCAGCCGCTGCCGGAAGCAGTGGCAGCGAACCAGGTGTGGTCGGTGGACTTCATGACCGACGCACTGAGCTCGGGGCGGAGGTTTCGTGTCTTGAACATCGTGGATGACTACACACGGGAGTGCCTGGCGATCGAGGTCGACACCTCACTCGGTGGAGTACGGGTGGTGCGAGTGCTGGAAGAACTGAAGCAAAGACGTGGGCTGCCGCGGCAGATCCGCAGTGACAACGGACCCGAGTTCGTGAGCCGCGCCGTCGATCAATGGGCCTACGAGCAAGGCCTGCAGTGGCACACCATCCACCCCGGACGACCGATGGAGAATGGCTACGTGGAGAGTTTCAACGGGCGCTTCCGCGATGAATGCCTGAACGAGAACTGGTTCCGCGATCTGGCCGACGCGCGGGGGAAGATCGCCGAGTGGAAGCAGGACTACAACGAAAAACGTCCGCACAGCAGTTTGCAGTACCGTACCCCCATGGAGTTTGCTGCGCAGGCTGCGAGCTTCTACATTGCTGGAGCGGAGGAAGGGGCTTCAAACGCCAGCCCCTTCCCCCGTACCCCTATCCCGGCTGCTGAAGAAGTCGGTTGGGGCGAACAAAAGCCGGAGAAAGTCTCATCATCCCTGGACTAAAGATGGGGGGCAGGTCACCCTGCGACCGAATTATCTCATTGTCGCAGACGAGCATGAGGATACCTGTGAAACGGATCATATTTTCGATGGTTCCGTTGCGACCTTTTCGCCTGGACCTTACGACTTGGGCTCTTCGCAGGCGGCCGGTGAATACGATCGACTGCTGGGATGACAGGGTATATCGGCGTGTTTTGACAATTGACCATCAACCCGTGGAAGTGGCCGTTGAACAGGACGGACAGCCCGATCGTGCGCGACTCCAGGTGAACTTAACTGGCCAGAAACTCACGCGTCGCACACAAGTATTGGTCAAATCCCAACTCGAACGGATGTTGGGAATACGCAGGGACCTGGCACCCTTCTATGAACTGGCTAATCGTGATCCGAGGTTGGCCCCGCTGGTGGAGGAATTCCGAGGCCTCAAGCCGCCGCAATTTCCTACCGTGTTCGAGGCGATCGTGAACGGCATTGCCTGCCAACAACTGTCCCTCTTGGTAGGCATTCTTTTGCTTAGCCGCTTGGCACACAAATTCGGCCGTACACCGGAGAACAGAGACGATTCATTGCACACGTTTCCGGCTCCGGCTGACCTGGCTGGCGTCAGTAATCGTTCCTTAAAAGCGTTGGGCTTCAGCGGCCCCAAGGCCGGTTTCCTGATTACGCTGAGCTCGGCAATTCGCGACCGGGATCTTGATTTAGAGCAGTTGACGATCCTGGACAACAAGACTGCGCTCAATCATCTCATCAAGCTAAAAGGCGTTGGCCGCTGGACGGCAGAATACGTTTTGCTCCGTGGTCTCGGACGTCTTGACGTCTTTCCGGGAGACGACGTTGGAGCTCGCAACAACTTGGCACATTTCTTTGGGCGGAAAGGGTCACTGGATTATGAGGGCGTACAAAACGCGGTTGCAGCATGGCAGCCCTATGCTGGGTTCATTTACTTCCACCTCTTGTTGGCTCGCATAAAAGAAAACGGGTGGCTGGAACCTAAGGATGAGGGGTTGGCAGTTCGCGATCCTTGTCGCACCATCCGCTTTCGTTCAGCGGCTTCCGAGTAGGATCCCCGATTCGCGGGCACTATAAACCCGCCCGAAGGGTTCCGTCGAGCAACCCGAGCCACGGAGCCATCCGGGGGGTGACTCGTCTCGCCATCAATGCCAACCAGCAGCAAGCTTTCGAAGTCACGTTGCCGGTCGACACGAAACGCTACACACGGACGGCCAAGCAACCTCAGGATAAAAACTCCCAGCTGAATGGGAAGACTCTTCAACTCGACAGCAACGGTGAATTGCGGCAACCTACAGGCGAGTCAGCTTGTGTCGGGCGTGTGAGCTTCGCACTCGCGTTAGTCACTTTCCTCGGAATCGCAAAGATCGACAGCCCTATTTGCCACTAACCTGCGTGAAATGGAGGGGGAGTCATGGCCACCCGACCCGACGGACTCGACATTTTATTGGCCCTGAAAGAGCGACTCAGGTCTCAATGACCGCTGCCGCGTGGCGGTCTGTGACTACCGAGGTTTTGAACCTGACCAGCAGTTCGACAGGATCGTCAGTGTTGGTATGTTTGAGCACGTCAGTGAGGCGCGGTTGCCAGAGTACTTTTCGCGGGTTTGGCACTTGCTTCAGCCAGGCGGTGCGTTTGTGAACGCTGGAATTGCTGCGTCCGCCACCTTTCACCGACCGGAGCCATCCTTCATTGACCGCTACGTCTTCCCGGATGGCGATCTGGTTCCGTTCAACATCAGCCTCGGAGCGGCGGAAAGAAGCGGATTCGAAGTGAAAGATGTGGAGAGCTTGCGCGAACACTACGCTTTGACGCTTCACCAATGGGCACGCCGGCTGGAAGCCCACGCTGAGCAGGCACGATCGTATCACTGACGAAACAACCTATCGCATCTGGCGCTTGTAGATGGCAGCCTGAGCACATGGATTTCGCTCGGCGCGATTGAACCTATACCAGATGCTTCTGGCCAAGCCTCATAACGGAGAAAGCCGTATGCCTCTAACCCGTGTTGACTGGTACCGCGACCAGAGCGATCCTCAATCAGACCGCGGGCCGACCAATGCGAAGGCGGCGAATTGGTTCGCCAACAACGGCGATCAGGAGCACACCAACGATGACAATAACGGCATCGTGCAGAGTCTGGAATGTACCGAGCGCGACAAGCAGGGTGGTAGCACCAGCTGGCTGATGGGAAGCATGGAGCGTGAGAACCAAGAGAATCGTGAGACCGATCGCGAGAGTGCACGCTAGGACACGAACCAGAGTGAGGTGGCCCGTGGCCATCACATTAGGTGCGCTCCAGGCGTTGAGAATCCAGACGGCCAAAAAGCCGGAACCGAGCGCAACCAGGTGCCCAACGACTGTGTTGTAGAAATGGGAGGAGCGGTGCTCGGGATTTTCGGCGTGCAAGTACGCAGTTGGGCCAAGGCTAGCAAAGAGCCAGGGACGTTGGGCGACTAGGCTGATAACACCAACCAGAAAGATGAGGAGAGCCCCGGTAAGGGGTGCCCAAATGCCATCGGGAACAAGGGTAGCCCAGGTTTTGTGACCGAAGTGGGGAAATGGACGACGCTTGAGTGGGAATTCAGTGGCCATGGCAGACTCGGAAATGTCACGAGGGAAATTTCCCTTTTGGACTTCCGAGGTCGCATTGTACATCGATTTCTTTTTCAGGGGCTCTCTGGCATTGTTTTGATTGAGTCAGCACGGCAGAGCTGGAGTTGACCAATTGCAGTGTGGCTCCTGGTGCCTAGCGCATGGATCGAGGAGTCCCCGCCATTCGGGTGAGCCCGCATCATGGGTCAGCTGCGGGTAGCGTAAACCTTCTGTTTTCGGCCGCCGGCCGCTTTGCTCATCGGTTTCGAGGTCCTGCCATTCAGGATGTTCTATCCACGCTCACAAACCCCTAAGCGTCGGGAAGCTCCATGCTTGTGCAACCCTGCCGTCCGGCGCCGCGTAGCAGCCCTTACATCCGACATGTTCACGCGCTCGAGTAAGTTTGCCGTCAGAAACGAGAAGCAATCCGCTGCTACACGGTTACTACTTCTACTGGCCGCAAGCATCGGACCGTTCCTCCGAATCCGATAAACCCGCCGCGCACAACTCTATCCGAGGGTTTATAATGATATCGTGATACGATATGTACATCGTTGCAGAGTGAAGGAGAATAGCAAATGGTGGCGCTTAAGCTTGTGCGTCTGATTGAAAGGAACTCTGAGGAATTGGTGCGGGGGCTAGCTGAACGGATTCGTACTTCGACACGGATGCCTGACTACGGCAAGATCCCACCCGCAGAGTTGGAACTGGCCGCCGCCGAGGTTTATCGCAATTTGGGCGAATGGCTACTGCAAAAAACAGAGGATGACATCGAGAGACGGTTCGGGGCAATTGCTGGACGCCGAGCAGCCGAGTGAATCTGTCGAGATCAGTTTGTGTGGGCCTTGATCACCAGTCGCGAATATTTGTGGCAATTTCTTCAACGGGAGGCTTTTGCCTGCAATGTCGTGGAACTCTATGGAGAACTCGAGTTGTATCAGATGCTTACTCGGTTTTTTGATCGCGCGGTGTACTACGGGATTAGGGCGTACGACGAGGCAGGACAGGACGACAAGGCAAGAGGAACTTTCCCTGGCGTAGCTCTGTCTACGCATACAAGATTGATTGATCGTTCGCGATAGCGTCCCAGGGAACGTTCGATGCGCAATTCCAATGTATGGTCCCGCTTCGTAAGCGACAACCTCGAGCAATTGCTGAGAACCTATATATGCTCGCGGATCTACATTTTGCTGCTTGATCAATGATATTTGTGCAGGTGGGCGCCATCCAACTCTTGCTGCAAGTGACGTATCAGCCGCTACATGCTCCCTGGGCCCCCATTGAATTGGGAAGTCTGCTGAAATTCGTTAAGGCATATCGCCAAGCGAAATCCTGCATTCTTGGTCAACTCACCCGGCAGGGCAAAACGTCCGGTGCGATCGGCGTGGGATTAAAACCCATGCCTTTCCCTGGGGACAGGCTGATCTCTCCGGTTGCCCCGTTTGACGCCGACTACCTGCCGACCAAGTCACGTACCCAATCTTTGACTGGCTCCTAAGGGCCGGCAGCGCACATCGAGGACCGCTCTAGTTTTAAGCGTTTAAAGCCGGCGCGTTCGGTAAGCGAACTCTTGCATGGCTTTCACCGGCGTGTCTACCCCGGCACTTGCCAGGTCTTGTCAGATTTAGTGCCTGCCAACAGGCAAAGTCAAACTCTACTGAGAGTTAGAAAATTGTTGAGTGAAAACGTCACATGCTGTATGGTTATGTCTCGCATCACGATATACTTAGCCTTATGAAGACGCGACCCTCTTCCAATAAGCATGTGGCAGACCTAAATTTCTCCCGATCTCAGGAAACCGTGCGCCGTCTGGCTTGGTTCCGTTACAGACTGCGCAAATTCCTGCGCTTCAGTGAACAGGCTGCGAGGGAATGCGGCGTCACGCCGCAGCAGCATCAATTGTTGCTTGGCATCGCCGGCTATACGAGCCGCCATAAGGCTACCATTTCCGAACTGGCCGAGTTCCTCCAAGAGCGCCATAACTCCGTGGTGGAACTTGTGGGACGGGCTGCGAGACGCAGGCTGGTCCGCAAAGTGCACGATACGCACGATCGACGCTACGTATTTGTCTCGCTGACGCCACGGGGTGAAGCAGTACTTTCGAAACTCGCCATGCTCCACGAGCAGGAAATTGTGCGCCTTCAAGCCGGCCTGCTAGGGTTTGCCATGCATGGCCGGTCTCTGCGCGCAAGGGACAGAGCTTTGGTGCGGGACGTTGAGTCGAACGACCTGCGTACAGAAGATCGCACGCCGTAATACCGAGACCGTTGCCTGAAAACAATCGGCCAAGCGGGGGAACTAAAACACAAAATGCCAAAGAGAATGAGATGGGCCTCGAAGTACCCGATGCTGCGCAAGTACTTGCCGCTGGTTCACGAGGATCTCGGCGCGACGTACTCACGGAATCTACACAAGTGG
>JBOGLD010000026.1:0-19362 GCA_050745885.1 Terriglobales bacterium | reverse complement strand
GATGCGGCCTGCCGAGATGGACCAGCTTCTCATGAAAAACCCGCGGCCTCTTCCGCTACTGCCATTCTATATAGTTTAGACAACAGATTGGAGCCAGGCGCTGCGATTTCAACAAATCCAAGGTAATAGCATGGCCCAGTGCCGGCCCGGCGAGGCGCCGCCATGGGGGGCGGAATCGTGAGAGTGATTGCGGGGAAATTCCGCAGCCGCCGGTTGGGCTCACTCCCCGGGATGGACCTGCGTCCCACGGCCGACCGGCTGCGCGAGACCCTGTTCAATGTGCTCGCCGCCGGGAATGCGACCGCTTTCGAGGGCAAGGTCTGGCTCGACCTCTGCGCCGGCACCGGCGCAGTCGGCATCGAAGCTCTGAGCCGGGGAGCCGCCAAGGTGTACTTTGTGGAATCCTCGACGGCGGCTGCGGGCCTGATCCGGCGCAATCTTGACTCGCTGAAAGTGGAGTCGGGCTTCGAAGTGGTGAAGGAAGACGTCGCTCGCGCTCTGCGCCAACTGGAGGCGAGGAATGTTATAGCGGACTTCCTCTTTCTCGATCCACCCTACCGCCTGGAAAAGATCTACGCCCAGGTCCTCCATGCCCTGTCGCAATCCCCGCTGCTGGCACCGGATGCGGTGATCGTCGCCGAGCACGATAAGAGGTTCGATCCCGGCGATCGGTTTGCGCCGCTGTCTCGCTATCGCAAGCTGGAGCAGGGGGACGCGGCCTTGAGTTTCTATCGTCAAAAGTGAAGATCCGTAAATCCTGCAATTTATAAATTTACGAGACGGTTGCCTGATGCACCCGATTGAGCCTCCGCCCGATCAGCCGCCCAGATTCCATCACGATGTTGATGACCGCCACGATGGCGGCAATTAGCAGCCCCAGGTGGGCTCCGTAGTTAATGCCCTTGGTCAGGGGTTGCAGTTGCGCCGCGCGCGGGTCGGCGGCCACAAACAAGTCGGGAGCATTGATCAGGAAATAGAGAACTACGAGACCGAGCCCGCCCATGACCAGGCGCGACACGCTTCTCCCCTGGGCCCACTGCGGCCAAGCCACCATGGCGGCGGTGAGCGTCACATCGGCCACCATCATCACCACAAACAGAGGGTAGATGGTTTGCCAGACCGGGCCAAAATGGACGAAAGCAATGCCCGGGCCGAAGATGAGGTACTGATAGTGCAACCCGGCCAGCCACCAAACGCCGAAGATAGTTTGCACCACGAGCTGCGCGATCAGCTCGAAACGCGACTTGCGCGGACTGTGCTTTACCAGGGGCGGCAGCTTGCGAGGGTCCCAATTGTCCTTGAACCGCAACCTGGCGCCAAAGAACTCCAGGGCGGAGAAGACCAGAGTGATCCATGCGAAGGTCATCAGGGCGACACTGGGATAGCGGAAGAGCACGCCCAGGCTCTCCATTAGAGTTTTGCCCGCGGCTGCGGTCGCGATGCTGCCCGCCACCAGCACCAGGAATGCAAGCCCCAGCGAAACCTTCAATACCTTCCAATAGATGGGAAACATGGTCGCTCCAATCATGTGCTGCTGCTTACGATAGCGGCTGGCCAGGCGCATGGGGCTGCCCAGCTTTTTCAGCAGCTCTACCTGCTCGTTCTCTCCCAGGGAGTGGCCTAGTTCGGCTTCCTTCTCCTCAACCTGCGAGAGGATGTTGGCGCGCAGCTCCTTGATAATGTCGTCACGCTGGCCCTGGGGGAGGGCGAACTTTACTGCCTGCAGATAGCGTTCGATCAATTCCATATCCAGCTCCTTGGGAATCGGCAAAGATGCCTGCCCGGACGGGATCCCTAGAGAATTCCGTCAAGCGATGCGTTGATGTTCTTCCATTCGATGGCCAGCTGTTTCAGGATCAACCTGCCGTCGGCGGACAGGCTGTAGAAGCGCTTGTTGCGCTTGTCTTCCTCCCGCCACTCGCTGACCAGCAACCCCTGGCTTTCCAGCCGGCGCAGTAGGGGATACAACGTGCCTTCGTCAATCTCCATGCCTTGTCCGGCGAGCGCCTTACGCAGCGTGTAGCCATAGCGTTCGTTGCGTAGTTCGGCCAGTACTGCCAGGATCAGGCAGCCGCGTCGCAACTCGAGGCGCAGGTTTTCGAGGACTTCGTCTTTCATCGGACCTTGTACCGTGTGCTGCATAGTGTATGGCATACACTGTATGAGACACAGTATAGATTGTCAAGACTTTTTTGCAGTTCAAAGCCGGAACGTAACCCTTAGAAGGCATGAGCGGGACGCTCGCGCCCACCTGACACAAGTGGCTGAAATCGCTCCTGTTTACCCGTGCGGGCAGGTGAAGGGCCCGAAGTAAGTTGATTATGGTTACGAAAGTTTCGGTTAAAACATTGCAAGTTGTTGTATTAGAACATGTTAGCTGTTATCAATAAGCTCAGATTTCAACTAGATCGTGGACGCAGTCATAACGGAGGGACGTGGGTAGCGGCTCTCAGTCGTGGAGAGAACTGACCGCAGGCGCCAAGGTGTTCATCAGCCTGGTCGTCATGGCGGGGACGTGTGTGCTCCTGTACGGAGCCATCCGGCCCACCAGCAAGAATATCGCGCAGTTCATCTGCTACTTGCTGATTGCGATTCTGGCGGCCCGGCTGAAGGTCCGGTTGCCCGGGATCACCGGCACCATGTCGGTAAATTTCCTGTTCATCTTGTTGGGCATATTGGAACTGGGCTTTGCGGAGACGCTGGCGCTGGCCACGGCGGCCATTCTGGTGCAGTGCTTCTATCGCGATCGCCCCAGCCCCCTGCAGGTCACGTTCAATCTGTCGGCGAGCGCAATGTCGATCGCCGTGGCCTACGGCCTGTATCACCTGGCCATCTCCGGGGCCCAGGTAAGAAACCATCCTTTGCTGTTGGGGCTGGCGGCGGTCACTTATTTCGCAGCCAATACCGGCTCGATCGCTGCGGTAATCGCGCTCACCGAAGGGAAGTCGATCAAGCGGATCTGGGTGGAATGCTATTTCTGGTCCTTCCCCTATTACCTGGTGGGTGCTGCTTTTGCCGGCATGATTGGCTGGTTCAACCGTGAGTTCGGATGGGAAACGTCGCTGCTGATCGTACCCATCATTTACCTGATCTACCGGTCGTATCGCCTGTATCTGGGAAAGCTCGAAGACGAAAAGCGCCATGTGGAAGAAATGGCCACTCTGCACCTGCGCACCATTGAGGCGCTGGCCTTGGCTATTGAAGCGAAGGACCACACCACCCACGATCACCTGCAACGGGTACGGGTGTATGCCATCGAGGTAGCCAAGGAACTGGGCGTGAGCGCGGGAGATATGGAGGCGTTGCACGCGGCTGCGCTGTTGCACGACATCGGTAAACTGGCCGTACCCGAGCACATCATCTCGAAACCTGGGCGACTGACGCCGGAAGAATTTGAAAAGATGAAAATCCACCCAGTGGTGGGGGCGGAAATTCTGGAGCGGGTCCGCTTTCCATATCCGGTGGTGCCGATTGTGCGGGCCCACCACGAGAAATGGGACGGATCGGGGTACCCGTTCGGGCTGAAAGGCGAAGAAATCCCGATCGGCGCGCGCATTCTTTCCTCCGTAGATTTTCTCGATGCCATGGCGTCCGACCGCCAATACCGGCGGGCTTTGCCGCTGGAAGAGGTCATGAAGAGGCTATCGGCGGAGTCGGGAAAGTCATTCGATCCCAAAGTAGTCAGGGTGCTCGAGAGGCGCTATCGTCAGCTGGAGAAACTGGTGGAATCCACGTTCAGACGCGAGGCGGTGGCGCCGCTCTCCACCGAGGTGAAAGTGGAGGCCGGGATCGCGCCGGCGGCGGGCTTCGAAGACATCACGGTAAAGGACCCTCCCGGGCATGAAGCGACTTTCCTGTCCTCGATCGCGGCGGCGCGGCAGGAAGCGCAGACCCTGTTCGAACTGAGCCAGGACCTGGGCGCTTCGCTCAGTCTCATGGAAACCTTGTCGGTGTTTTCGGTAAAGCTCAAACGCCTGGTCCCCTACGACGCGATTGCGATTTATGTAAAGCGCGGCTAGGAACTGGTGCCGGAACTGGTGAGCTGGGACAACCACCGGCTGTTCTCTTCGTTACGCATTCCTTTGGGCAGCGGCCTCTCCGGCTGGGTGGCGCAGAACCGGAAGCCCATCATCAACGGCAATCCCTCGGTGGAGCCGGGGTATCTGAACGATCCGACCAAGTTCAGCACGTTGCGCTCGGCGTTGGCGATTCCGCTGGAAGGACTGGCAGGCGTGGTGGGCGTGCTCGCCCTTTATCACGCGGAAACCGATGCCTTCACTTCCGACCATTTGCGCATCCTGCTGGCGATCAGTTCGAAGATGGCGTTGGCCATCGAAAATGCATTGAAGTTCGAGCAGGCCGAGACTTCGGCGGTCACCGACTACCTTACGGGATTGCCCAACGCCCGGTCTCTGTTCCTGCAGCTGGACCGTGAACTGGCCCGCTGCAAGCGCGACACGACTTCCCTGGTGGTCATGGTCAGCGATATGGATGGGTTCAAGCAGATCAACGACCGCTTCGGCCACCTGGAAGGCAACCGGGTGCTGCGCCTGTTTGCGCAGGCCTTAAAAGAAAGCTGCCGCGAGTACGACTACGTGGCCCGAATGGGTGGAGACGAGTTTGTGGTGGTGGCGCCGGGCCTGACCGCCGATGCCGCGGCCAAGAAGGCGGAGGGCCTGCGCGAACTGGCGCGGCATGCCGGCCAGGAAGTGTGCAGCGAGGACATCCTTTCGCTAAGCGTGGGGCAGGCGCTGTATCCCGAAGATGGGAAGGACGCGGAGGCGCTGCTGGCCGAAGCCGACCGCCGCATGTACATCGAAAAGCAGAAGCAGCCTTCGCGCAAAAACCGCCGCTTGTATCCGCGCATGAAGTGCCGGGTCACAATTGAATTGCGGCCGCAGGAAGGCGAAGTGCCGGTGCTGGGAAACCTGATCGACGTCAGCCTGGGCGGCTGCTATGTGGAAACCAGCGCGCTGATGCCTCCCGGCTCCAAGTTGAAAGTGATCTTCTCGATTGATGATGGCAGGCTTCAGGCTTCGGGATTCGTGGTGCGCATCGACCCCGGATCAGGCATCGCGATCCAGTTCAACGACATGAATCGCGAGGACCGGGACAAGATGCACAAGGTGCTCGAGTTCGTGCACAACAGCACAATGTTTTACGACAACCGGTACTTCTCCAAGCTGATGAAGACCTGAGGCCCGGCGGAAGCGATCTAAGTGCGCGTCCGCATGCTGGTGGTGTAATTGCCTACATTGACCACCCAAGCGACTTCCTTGCAATGCTGTCTATAAGTTCCAAAGAACCATTTCCCAGATTAAGACGTTAGTCTTCCCGGAAGGATCACGTCTTCCGTTATCTGGGGTGCCGGAGCGTGAGTCGATTAGATTCGATATCACGGGGGTGCTTGGTTCATGAAAATCACGGCTGTCCTAAATGCGTTCATACTGGCTTTGTTGTTGGGAACAACGGTGTTTGCCGGCGCAGAGCACGGCGAGGCCCGAGATCACGAAGGTGGTCCCCACGCGCGGGAGGGTCGCGCTCAGCAACACGAAAGCGCGCACCAATCTCAAGCGCAACACGGCCAACACCAGGGAAACGTGCCGGAACAGCGGCACCAGGAACTTCGCGGACCCCATGCGGTCCAGAGAATTCCCGCGCATCAGACCCGTAACGGACACGCACCGGCGCAACTGCGTGAGGTGAGAAGGTCCGAGCCTGGACCAGGCTATGTGCGGCAAGACATCTGGCAACGCCAACGGGCACACGATTGGCGCCTTGAGCATCGCACCTGGCACCAACGCGGCGGTTATCACGGATACCGCATTCCGGAAGATCGCTTCCGTGCTCATTTTGGCCGCGGACACTGGTTTCGCGTTCACGATGTTCCCGTCGTAGTGGTCGAAAGTCGCCCCCGTTTTCAGTTCGGGGGCTTGTGGTTCAGTGTGGTTGATCCCTGCCCGGAAACATGGTCGCCTGCCTGGTACCGCACCGACGATGTCTATGTCGACTACGTCAACGACGGCTACTATTTGTTCAACCGCGTACATCCGGGGGTTGCCATCGCCGTCAACGTCTCCTTGTAGCCCCCGCTCCTGGCAATGACGGAAGCAGGGCATAAGCAGATCGGATCCGACCTGTGCTCGACGGAGAGGGCGATGGGTGTCGAATGTGAGTGAAAGGTAACCGGTTGACTTCTCTCCGGATGTGAAAGACGCCCTACTGAGGCAGGCCCAGTTCCTTCAGGAGCGCGATGTAGCGCGGATCGCTGTGCCACTGATCCAGGGCGCGAATGATTTTGATCGGCTCCAGCCCCCCGGCTTTTTCCGCCCGGGCCTTGTCCAGCCAGATAAAGGTTGGTTCTTCGTCGCCGAGAAGGGCATAGTCGTAGGCAATCTCACTCGGATCCACGTACCTCCGCCTCGCCAGCTGCTTCTTTAACTCGATTTCCCGTGCCACCGCTGCTTTAGCTCCGGACTTGGCATAAACTTCCGCCGCGTCCTTGGCGATGGACATCTCATCCTGATCATTATCGAGGGTCGCAAATTTCTTCCACTCTTCCATCGCAAGGTCGTACTTGCCCATATCGCGGTAGATGTTTCGCAGCTCGACGTGGGCATAGGAGAAATTTGGATCCATCGCTAGCGTTTTTTTCAGCTGCTCCAGAGCGGCATCCGTCTGCCCAGCATTGGCCAGGACCTGGCCAAGGTTGCTCTGGTATTGCAGATTCAGGGGATCAAGTTCGACCGCGCGCCGAAGCTGGGATATGGCTTCCGAATTACGCGATTCCCACGACAGGAAGAGCCCGTACCAGTGATGGGCGTTACCCAGATTCGGATTTAGTTCGAGGGCCCGCCGAAATTCGGTTTCCGCAGCGGAGAAATCGAACAAACTCCAGAGTGCACCTGCCAGGGCGGCATGGGCTTCGGCCGAAGACGGATCAATCGCGAGCGCTTTCTCGGCCGCCGCCTTCGCTTTGGGAGCAGCTTCTCTCTCCGGTATTGGACTGTAGTCCGGCACAGCGACGTAGTAATCGGCCAGCCCAACATAAGCCATCGCGTAGCCAGGGTCCTTTTCGATGGCCTGATTGAAGTAGTCTTTGGCTTGCTCCAGGGTCTCCGGCGTGCGCTTCTCCCAATCGTAGAGCCCCTTGAGATAGAGCTGGTAGGCCTCGGGATCAGTGGTGCCGCCCTTGGCCACCTGGGGCTTGGCCTCGCCTGAGAGACGCTCGCGCAGCTTGGCGGAGATTGCCCCGCTGATTTCCTGCTGAACGGCAAGCGCGTCGGAGACCTTGCGGTCGTACTGGTCGCCCCACAGATTCCGGTTGGTGCGGGCGTCGATCAGTTCCGAACTGATGATGAGCTGGTCGCCGTGCTCCACGATACGGCCGGTGACCAGAGCCTGGACCTTCAAGTCTTTGGCCACGGTTCGGGGGTCAACGTCGCGCCCTTTGTAGCGAAATACTGAAGACCGCGCCATTACAACCAGGTTCGGTAGTTGCGAAAGATCGTTGATCAGGCTCTCGGTGATGCCATCGCTTAAATACTCGGAGTTGGGATCATTAGTGGCGTTGACGAAAGGCATCACCGCAACTGAGGTAACCTGGTCGGAATTGCTTCGGCTTCGCCAAAGCAATGCAGCCCCAGCCACGAGGGCCAGCGCGACAATTCCGGCTACCGCCCATATCAGCGTCTTGCCCTTCCTGGGCTGAGGCTGCCCGGTGGCAATCTCAACTCGCGCCGAGCTGGAATCCCGGCGCAGGCGTTTAAGGTCGGCCAACATTTCAGCGGCGCTCTGGTAGCGCAGAGCACGATCTTTTTCGAGGGCTTTGTTGATGATTCGGTCGAGTTCGGAAGGCAGGTCAGGATTGGAGCGCGCGGCTGAGGCGGGAGCTTTATGCAGCAGAGAATCGAAGATCACCGCCGAGGTGTTTCCGCTGAACGCCATGCGCCCAGTCGCCATCTCGTAAAGGACGGCGCCAAAAGAGAACAGGTCAGTGCGCGGATCGAGGTCTTCTCCCCGGGCCTGCTCCGGCGACATGTAGGCTACCGTGCCTACCGCCGTTCCCGGGCTGGTAAGGTTTTCCTCGATGGTTGCCCCTTCGGCGGCGGGAGCGTGCGCGCCGGTTAATTTGGCCAGCCCGAAGTCGAGGATCTTGGCCTGGCCGCGCTTGGTGATGAGAATGTTCGCCGGCTTGATGTCCCGATGCACGATCTTTTCCGTGTGCGCGGCATCGAGCGCGTCGGCGACCTCAATGGCCAGCGAGAGCAGGGTCTCGGTTTCAATTGGCTGGCCGGAGATGCGGTGCTTGAGAGTGATCCCGTCCAGAAACTCCATGGCGATGAAGGCCTGGCCGTCCTGCTCGCCAATGTCGTAAATGGTGCAGATGTTGGGATGATTCAGGGCGGATGCGGCCTGGGCCTCGCGTTGGAAGCGCACCAGGGCTTGCGGGTCGCGGGCCACTTCTCCGGGCAGAAACTTGAGTGCCACAAAACGGCGCAGCCGCGTGTCTTCCGCCTTGTAGACCACGCCCATACCGCCGCCGCCCAGCTTCTCGGCGATGCGGTAGTGCGAAATGGTCTGCCCGATCACTGGCAGCGAATGTTACGTGGGTGAAACCGGCGAGTCAATGAGCGGGCGGGAGTTGTTGCGCGAGCCATGGCGGACGAGTGGCCCACAACCACGCGATCGGCACGTTTTACTATCTTTTGCCGGGGTGGAATTCCCCGCGATTAGAGAATTGCCGAAAGGGCCATTCCCCGCTCTTGGCCGGGCTGGGGGCGGAATTGCCCGCGGCCGCGGCCGTGGCAGCTTCTGTACCCCAGTCGGCGGGAGCGGGATGAACGCCCCAGACGTTGCCGGGTTCGTCAAGCGCGATGCCTACCATCCACCACTGGCCGCCGGTACCTAGCGGAACACAGTTCGCGATACGAGCAGTTACAGCTTTGCCGGTTGGGAGGTCATCCAGGGAGACTTCCAGCCCGGGCTCAAGAGCGCGTGAAAGCCGCACGCCGCAACCTTGTGTATTGAGCACCAGCGTGTGTCCGGACTCGGAGAATTGCGTCGCCGGGTCCAGACTGGTGACGCGAAGCGGAATCTGGGCGCGGATGCGAGTGCTGCGCCTTCCTGAATCAGTGGGTTTCTCTGTAGAGTCCATGATGAGAGCTTTCTAACGATTTTACGTTGGTCAGGCCGCTTTGGTCGCGGCATCGTAGCCCGCGACGGACACCAAAGTAACCTCGCTTCGTGGCACCCTACAGCGAAATTTGGATCAGAGCCCCTGTGGATCGGTTGTGATCTCGTTGCAGGCGAAGCATATTGGCGGAACGGATTCCGGTGCGTTGGAATGACTTCTCGCAGTCGGCGGTCGAGGGTCCGCGCATGTTCCCTTCCATGTAGGCCAGGCCGGGACAGCGGGTGCAGGTGCCGACATGACTGCAGGTCGAACACACCGGCAAATCCTTGGCGCGAATGGAGCGGACTTCATTCAGTTCGGAAGAGTGGTTCCAGATGTCGAGAAACTTCTGCCGCCGGACGTTGCCGCTGGGGAGGGGAAACTGGACACAGGGGAAGACGTCCCCGTAGGGAGAGATATAGGCCAGGGTGTGGCCTGCGCTGCAGGGATATCCTTCCATCACGTCTTCGTCAGGGGCAGGCGGTGGGGCGCAAAACTCTTCGACGTTTCCCACCAGGTTCTGGTTGTGAAATACCTCGCCCAGTTCCGCCCCCGGAATCCGTAGATTCAAGATGGAGGTGTCGCCGTCCATCTTCGGCGTGATGGTGGGGTCCAGAGTGTACTGAACGCCCAACTCGCGGGCCAGCGCCTGCACTCCAGCATGGTCCCGCATGTTGGCCGTCATCAGAACGTTGGCAATCGTAACCCGAAGTCCTTGCTGGGCGAGGAAACGAATGGCCCGCACGCTGCGGCGGAGCGAGCCCGGAAGCTTGGTGATGGCGTCGTGGACCTCGGGGCGGTGCGAGTAGATGCTGACCTGCACCTGGTCAACGCCCAATTGCAACATGCGGCGCGCTTCCGGCTCGCCGATCATCACCGCATTGGTCTTGATTCTCACGTTGAACATCAGGTGGCGGGCATATTCCAGAAGCTCAAAGAAATCACGTCGCATGAGCACTTCGCCGCCGCTGAAAGTCAGGAAAAACGTGCCGGCGTCCGCCAGTTCGTCGAGCACGCGTTTGATTTCGGCCGTGGTCATTTCGCCGTGGTCATCGTGGTCGAGGTAGCAGTGCACGCAGCGCTCGTTACAGCGGTAGGTGATGTCAAAATGAACGGACATGGGCACGCCCAGATCCAGGGCCCGCTGGCTCATCTCCTGGATCAAACTCACGCGGCCTCCGTGGGGTTGGTGGCCGAATCCGGAATGGGGTGTTCGGAAATTAGGAGGATGCCGTGGCTGGAAAGTTCTTCGACGAAATGCTCGACGTCACGGTGCGCGGTCTCGAAATCGACCTCGAACTCATTGCAGACGTGGCGGGCCACGATCTCAGACAACGGCGTCCGGCCGTCCGCCGCCTGCCAGACGACAGTGGCAACCGGGTTCAGGGTAAAGAAAGTGGAATCCGCGGCAGACATGATCATCATCTCGCCGCCCAGCAACCGAGAGGCAATGGCGGAACTCCTGGCAATGTATTTTTCAGCCATCGTCCGGTTCACTGGATCAGGGCCCACACCCGCGAGTCGGGGGTAAAGGTCAAACGCCGCACCCGAACCCGTTCCACAAAGTCGCAGGCCGACAAAAAAACACTCTGCACCAGGTCCGCGTCCCCGGCGAAAAAGAGGATGTTCCGCATCAGGCGGCGAATGGCTTCGGATTTGTCCATAGGCTCGATCTTATTTTCCGGACCCTGCATGAGGAAGAAGAGGGACTCGATGGGAGCGGAGCAATTTTCTCCGACTCGCGCAAGTTCTCCGGCGAAAGGAGTGCCACAAGCGCGATAGCCGGCGTCCACACTATCGCGACGGACATACGATACTTCGTCGGTCAGCAGAGTCACGTCAGGAGGCGCGAGCCGGGAGATGGTTGTTTTGCCGGCGCCGGAGACTCCGGAGAACAGAAAGGCCCGCTGGTTGCGGATGGCAGCGGCGGAATGCAGCAGAAAACCGCCTTCCCGCGCCAGAATCAGGGTGTGCACGATGCGCAGAACTGAGTCGATGGAGTAAGGGTTGGCGGATTGGCGAATGCGACCCAGCCCGGCGCCAGGGTTCCACTCGGCGCGAAAATCGCCTCTTCGCAGCCGCCATGTGCCGTCCCGCATTTCCACTCGAACATCATCATCTGGGGCACACGCGGAAGGCTTGGTCAGTTCGATGTCAAATTCGAATCTGGGAGGCGCAGCGGAATCGATAAAGCCAGTGTAGCGGCGGGCCAGCAACTGGCGGAAGGACTCGTCCCGCGTGTTCAGCAGGATGGGCATGCCGCCAATATCAACCGTGATCTGGTAGCTCGGATTCACTCTAGCGCAGCTCCGTGGCACGGGATGAGAATCGCCCATGCCTCTGTTCGGTCCCTATGCTGCTCCAGCCAATGTAGCCCTGGACGGGCAATCGTTTAGATAGCGATACTGCCAGCATCGCAACCCGACTTGCCGGAAGAGGCTGCAGTGACAAAACAACCAAGCCAGGATCCGACAAACGGGTGAAACCGTTCGCGCCGGCGGAAAGGCTGAGCCAGAGCGCCAAATTTCCGTGACTTTTCCCAGCACTTCGCTGCTCCGGACCGGGGAATCATCCTCGGACATGCAATCACCTCGCGTAACAAGAACCGCCTCATCCCCGGTGAGCTTCCGGCCTACGATCCGGTGAATGAAGAATCGGCCCTGACGCATGTAAAGCACAATCTCGCCCGGCACAACCTGCTCCCGAGGGTGGGACTCGACCGTGAGAAGATCACCGGGCCACAAGGTTGGAAGCATACTGACTCCAGTAGCGCGCAGCTGCAATCTGCCCGATGACCGCAGCGCCTCGGCCGCCAGACTGCACTTGCCTTTTTCGCGTGCCTGAGGATCCATGTAGAGGCGCCTTTTGTCCGTTTACCGTACCGGCCAAAGCGTCACACCAGCAAGGCTTTCCAGCGGCATGAATCTTTAGGCGCAGCTTCACCATAACCTAGCTCACACCGCGAGCGAAAGAACTAATGTTGAGAAGTATTAAGTGGCTGGATACCTTTTGAATGTGACCGGCGGATACTTTGTCGCTCAGGACAAAATGTTCTGACCGGGTTGGATGAAAACCAGATCAGACCAGGAGAACAGGGCGAGTAAACGGACGAGAGTTGCTTTGTATGGTAGTTTCGCCACAGGAGATCGCCAGTTCGAGGGCTGTCCCCTGACGCCTTGCCACAACCTGCACCATCCCGGCTGCCCAGCTTAACCTCGCCATACGCCGGCGTTTTCAGCCCGGAGCTCGACTTGATCCTCGCCTGTTGTGGCGATGATTCCGGGAGATCTCGCTCCGATCGCACCCAACAGATTCTGCGGCACGGAGTGGATTGGGAGCGCTTGGCGCAACTCGCGCATCATCATGGCCTGGCGCCGCTGGTTTACCGGCGATTGTGCTACGAGGTGGACGCCAGGCACTTGGAAGGGTTGGAGGCGCTCCGCCAGCAGGACAAGGCCAACGCCCACCGAACTCTGTGGCTGACTCTCGAACTGCTCCACATTCACAGGCATCTGCAGGCTCGCGGCCTGGAAGTGTTGCCCTACAAAGGGCCGGTGCTGGCGGAGATGTTGTACGGAAATGTCGCGTTACGCCAGTTCTCCGATCTCGACTTTCTGGTCCGTTCCCAGGATTTATCCAAGATTAAGGTGGCGCTGGCGGAGCTGGGATACGAACCGGGACTGCGATTGGCGCAGGCGGCGGAGCGCGACTACCTCAAGTCCGGATACGAGTACACGTTTGACGGCGCTCGCGGACGCAACCTGCTCGAAATCAAGTGGCAGGTCCTGCCGCGGTTCTACTCAATCGGCTTCGACGTAAACGACTTCTTTGAAAGAGCGGCTGTAGTCACAATTGAGGGGCAGAAGTTGCGCACGCTCTGCGACCAGGACCTCGTGCTCGTGCTTTGCGTCCATGCGGCCAAACACGGGTGGAAGCAGATTTCCTGGCTGGGTGACGTTGTGCAACTGGCGCGATCGCGGACGATTGATTGGGTGGTGCTGCGGGCCGAGGCAAAGAGGCTCGGGATCACGCGTATTGTGGCCGTCACCTTTTTGCTGGCCCGCAAACTGCTTGGAGCGGAGATGCCGGCGCAGCTCGGCCTCGCCCAGGACGACAGCGCCGAAGTTCTCGCGCAGCGCATGCTGAAGCTGATTGTTGCGGAAGAAGAATTCGATACGGAGTCAGTTGCCTATTTTCGCCTGATGATGGGATTGAGAGAGCGCGGACGAGACCGACTCTTTTTCTGGTGGCGCCTGCTGGTAACTCCGGGCGCGGGAGAATGGTCGGCGGTGCGGTTGCCCGGCCCGCTGTTTCCGCTGTACCGCGTGGTGCGGGTCTGCCGGCTGGCGGGGAGGCTGATCGCGCCTCGATCAGTTTAGGAAAAGAAACCCAATCACCACTGACAGCCACCGATTACTGGTGTCAGGACTCCATGACAATGTCGGCGATTGATCAACAGCTACCAGTTACGTTCAGTGAGTGAAATGCGATTTTACGACAGTTATCCTGGTACGGACTCCGCACTTCCTTTAGCTTTCTTGACTTGCCTCCGCCTTCCCCATAGCATGCTTCGCTTAAGCAGCCAATCGAATTTGGGGGGGGAGGAATCCTAATGAAACCAACCGTTTTCTTGCTGGTTGCATTAACTACGGTGGCTGGCATTGTCGCCTCCATTTCCCCCGCATCCGGGCACGCCGATGAAGCGGCCGCCCCGATCTACGGCGTCACGATTCCCCCCGGATACCGCGACTGGAAAATGATCGCCGTGGCCCAACTATTGACGGGCAAGGTCGACCAGTTGCGCGCCCAACTCGGCAACGAGATAGCTATCAAGGCCTTTAAGGATGGGAAGCGGCCGTTCCCTGACGGCGCGATCATCGTGGCCCTGCACTGGACTCGCGTCCCGTCGGAAGAAAACAACATGGTCTTGGCGGGTCCGTTCCCCGGAGCTCAATCCTTCGTTGTCGGGTCCCGCGTGAATATGCAGGTCATGGTCAAGGACTCCAAAAAGTACGCGGCGACGGGCGGCTGGGGGTTCGGTGACTTTAAGGACGGCAAACCTGGCGACGAGGCGCTGCACAAAACCTGCTTCCCCTGCCACGAACCTGTCAAAGATCGCGACTTCGTCTTCACCCGTTACGCACCTTAAAACCGAAGTGTCACCCAGCCCTGAGCCACATTGCGACAAGGGCGGCGGCCTTATTTCCCGGCGTTCTTCTTTGCCCGACTGATTCCGGCTCGCAACCCTTGTCTCACGCTGCGCTGGTATCCGGATTGATCCATCTTTGCCATGGTGGTGGCGGCGATGCCGCCGGGAGTGGCGGCTTCGCGCAGCAGCGCGCGCAACGAAATGCCGGATTCCCGCCAGGCCAGGATTCCGTCGGCCAGGCCGTGGGCGGCGGCGGTCGAGGCGGTTTTGCGATCAAGGCCGAGTTTCTCGGCCGCTGCGGCCAGCGCGGCCAGTGCATGATAGCCGTGGCTGGAGGAGTAAGTGACGGTGAAGGCATCGAACTGGCTCTCTGGAATTACGAGGGCGGCTCCCACTCGCGAGAATAATTCCCGCACTTCGCGGCGGGCCGCAGGGGGGAAATCGTGGTCGAAAGTTATGGCTGTGAGACCGCGGCCCATGCGGGCCACCGGGCTGGGCATGGCGCGCGCCCAGCGTACGGGACGGCCCCTCCAGGCGCGCAGATTCCTGAGCGGAATTCCGGCAGCCAGGCTGACTGCCATTAGCGGCTGGGTCGGCTTTAGTTGCTGCAACAATTCGCGCACGGAATCCGGTCTTACGGCCACGATCAGGAGACGCGCGCGCGCGACCGCGCGCTGCAGGTCTGGATCAACCCGCACATCGTGCTGACCTTTGAGTTTTCGCAGTTTGTGCGCGTGCCGGTCGTGCACCACGACGGGTTGGTGGTATCCCGCCAGGTGTAACCCCGTCAGCAGCGCAGCGGTGATGCGCCCGCCGCCCAGAAAGACAATGGCATTCCTTGGTGCGCTTTTCATGCGATGGCCGCGCAAGCCCGGTCTGCGGCTTCGATCAGCCGCGCGACGTCCTGTTCCGTGTGCGCGGTGGAGATGATCCAGTGCAGCCCATTGGACGGAGTCATGTAAATGCCGTAATCGAGCAGGCGATGAACGAAGCGGGAATAGAGACCAGTATCCACGTACGTGCAGTAGTCGCGGTAGTCACGGATGGCGTCGCGTTCGGTGAAGTAAATCTGGAACATGGGGCCGAAGCCCTGCACGATGGCTTTCATATTGTGGCGACGAAAGACTTCGCGCAGGCCCAGGATGGCGTTGTCCCCCACCCGGTGCAGATTCTGATACGTGCCATCCACAGCCAACAAGTCGAGGTTCGCGGCCACGACTTTCATGGTAAGCCGATGTCCGTTAAAGGTGCCGTAGTGCAGCACCATGTTTTCGCTCCAGCGCATGCGATCGAGAATGGATCTGGGTCCTGCCACCGCGCCCACGGGAAACCCCGCACCCAGAGCTTTGCCAAAGGTGCTGATGTCCGGCCGAATGCCGTAGTACTCCTGGCATCCGCCGGGGGCATAGCGGAAGCCGGTGACGACTTCATCCAGGATCAGCAACGCGCCGTAGTCCTGCGTGAGTTCCCGAAGCCGTTTGAGGTAGCCATCTTGGGGAAGGATGCAGCCCATGTTCGCCATGATGGGTTCGGTGATCACGGCAGCCAGGGCGGGGCCGTGCTGCATCATCACGCGATCGAGGGCAGCCACGTCGTTCCACGGCGCGAGGATCACGTCGTCGAAAGTCGTCTTCGGAATGCCTTTTGAATCGGGTATGCGAGCCGGGTTGTCCCGAGAGCCCAGCTTCTCCGGCGCATGACTGTGCGCGTTCAATAGATAGGGGTCATACCAGCCATGGTAATGACCTTCGAATTTGAGGAACTTGGTGCGGCCGGTGTGGGCGCGCGCCAGGCGAAGCGCCAGCATCGTGGCTTCGCTGCCGGTGTTGGTGAAGCGCACCACTTCGGCCGACGGAACCACGCGCCGCAACCGCTCCGCCGCTTCCACTTCGGCGGATGTCGCCGCCGCGAAGTGCGAGCCTGCCGCCATCGCCTGCGAAACCACTTCCACCAGTTGGGGATGCGCGTGTCCCTGGATCAGCGCGCCGAACGACATCATGAAGTCGATGTATTCGTTGCCATCGGCGTCCCACACGCGCGAGCCCTGGCCGCGCTCAAGAAACGGTGGGCCGGGCGAGTAGACGGCGGCGCCGCGCGAAGGCGAGTTGACACCTTCGACCAGCGACTGCTGGGAGCGCTCGAACCATTGTTGCGATTTATTGCGATTTGCAGCCATCGTCATGGTTGAGCTTGCCCTGCGCGGTGGCCACGGGATGTTCACCGATCTCGCCGATCAAAACCCTGCTTTGTCTTCTGTCTGATCGTTTTCTGCCGGATCCGTGAAGATCGGCGTGAATCCGTGGCTGCCCTTTTAGTCCGCGATGCCACCACCGTCCACAACCAAAGTTGCGCCCGTCATAAAGGAAGAATCGTCCGACGCCAGAAACAGGGCCGCTTTAGCGATTTCCTCTGTCGTTCCAATGCGTCCCAACGGGCGATTGCTGCAACCCGCCAGATAGTCCTCCCATTTCTGGCCGCGCATGCGGGCATCTTCCGGCAGCATGGGCGTGTCCACGTCACCAGGGCAGATGCAGTTCACGCGGATCCCCTGGCGGCCATGGTCAATCGCCATGGCTTTGGTGAGGAGCACGACGCCGCCTTTCGAGGCGCAGTAGGCGATGGCCGCGTCGCCGCCGACGATTCCCCAGCCTGAACTGTTGTTGATGATCACACCACTCCCTTGCTCGATCATCGAGGGCAGGGCGAATTTCGACATCAGGAAAGTGCCTTTCAGGTTGATGTCAATTTGCAGGTCCCATTCCTCTTCGCTGCAATCCACCGCGGTGTGGGGATAGAAAATGCCGGCGTTGTTGAACAGGATGTCGAGGCGTCCGAAGGCACTCACGGTTTCATCGACTGCGCGGCGACATTCGGCGGCTTTGCGCACGTCGGTGCGCAGGAAAATGGCCTGGCCGCCCTCGTTCAGGATCTGTCCCAGAACGGCGTGGCCGCGCTTCTCGTTGCGGCCGGCGATGGCGATTTTGGCGCCTTCCCTGGCAAAGAGGAGGGCAGTGGCTTCGCCGATGCCGGATGTGCCTCCGGTGATGAGAGCGACTTTGTTTTGCAAACGCATGTGCTGTTGCTCCCGCTACCCCGATCCGGCGAGCCCGCCGCCATCTACCACCAGCGCGGTTCCGGTCACGAACGACGACGCATCGCCGGCAAGGTAGAGAGCGGCTTGTGCGATTTCTTCCGGCTTGCCCACCCGTCCCAGCGGCCGCCTGGCCGATTCCTCCAGGAATTTATCGTCAGGTTCTCCCAGTTGCCGGGCCTCGTTGCGCAGCATCGTCGTATCGGTGTCGCCGGGGCAGATGCAGTTTACGCGAATATTCTGCGGGCCGTGGTCTATGGCCATGGCCTTGGTCAGCAGAACGACTGCCCCCTTGGAGGCGCAGTACACTGCCGCTCTGGCCCCGCCCGCGAGACCCCAACCGGAAGCGGTGTTGATGATGGAGCCGCCACCCGCCGACGCCATGATGGGAATGACCAGCCGGCACATCAGAAAAATGGCCTTTACGTTTACCGCCATGACCCGGTCCCAGTCGGTCTCACTGAGCTCGACGACTGAGGCGCGACGGATGATGCCGGCGTTGTTGAAGAGAAGGTGAATGCTGCCCAGGTCGCGTGCGGTGCGCTCAACCACACGCTGGCAATCCACGGCCCGAGTGACGTCCGCCGGTTCGAAGATGGCGCGGCCGCCGTTCTTTGTGATTTCGACGGCGACTGAATGTCCGGCCGATTCGTTGACGTCGGTGAGCACAACCGAAGCGCCTTCGCGGGCGAACAGCAGAGCCGTGGCGCGTCCGATGCCGGAAGCGGCCCCGGTGATGAGCGCGATTTTGCCGGAAAGCTGATTCACTGGCATGAGCTTTCGACCCTACGAACAGCCGACTTCAGAGCCTGTGAAGAAATTCGTGCCGCTGAGCTGTCATCCTGAGCGGAGTGGCGGCTTCGCTTCGCGAAGCAGCCACGCAGTCGAAGGAGCCCTATAACTGACTCGCGGCTGAAGTCTCAGGGGTTGGCCCGCGGCAAATCCCAAGAATGAAGCCTCGTCGAGAGCGCAGAGGTCCTTCGACTCCGTCTGTCCATTCGCACGCGAATGGACAGAACTCCGCTCAGTATGACAAGTTTCCAGAGCCCCTGAAGACGTGTTGGTCCAAAACCGCGCAGACCTCGTGCCCCAACTCACCGGCTGGCCAGGCCTCCCGCGGTTTCCGCGCCGTCAATGGTATACACCTGGCCGGTGATGTAGGCCGCGTCGTCGGACGCCAGAAAGGCAAACAGGGCTGCGATCTCCTCCGGCTGGGCGTGGCGTCGCAGGGGAATCTTGCGATTGACTGCGTCCAGCATTTCGTCGGTGTATTCGGCGCGCTGCATGGGAGTAAGCACATACCCCGGTGCGACTGCGCACACCCGAACTTTGGGCGCGAGTTCCAGCGCCATGGACTTGGTCAGCTCGATGACTCCTGCTTTCGTGGCATTGTAGTCGGCATAGTAGGGCTGTCCCACCAGGCCGTTGGTGGATGCCGTCTGCAGAATCACGCCGCTGCCGCGCTCCCACATGTGCCGGGCCGCGGTCTGCGCCATGTAAAAGACGCCGGTGAGATTGACCGCGATTATTTTGTCCCACTCTTCAGGAGTGATGTCGAGGAAGTTATGACGGATGCTGATGCCGGCGTTGTTGATCAGAACATCCACGCCACCCATCAGACGCAAGGTTTCGGCAAAGGCGGCGTTTACTTGTTGCAGGGCGGAGACGTCGGCGTCTACCGTGCCAGCCAATTTCGGCAGCTGGGACTGGATCTGTGCGCGGCTTTTGGCGTCGCGGTCGAGCACGACCACGGTCGCGCCTTCCTCCAAAAAGCGTGCAGCGGTGGCGGCGCCGATTCCGCTCGCGCCTCCGGTGATCAGTACGCGCCTGCCCTTGAGTCCCCGCATGGACCTCCATTGACCGTGTAATGTGGGCGCGGGCGTCCCCGCCCGTGCTTCCTTAATCCCGTGATGGCCCTGGCACGAGCGAGGACGATCGCGCCTACAT
>JBOGLD010000025.1:0-64080 GCA_050745885.1 Terriglobales bacterium | reverse complement strand
AATGCGAGGGTTGAGCCTGGAGGGTGGGGAGAAGGAAAGAGCCGAACAGCAGAACGGACACGATGCGGCTGATCTCAATGCGGCTGATCTTGCAAACCCTGGAACCAAGCACGAGCGCCTCCTGATTGATCGAGGCCCGCAGTCTACCGGGCGGCATTTCCGAAAAGAATACGGAAAACGTAAGCATACTTGCCGGGAGCTTGCGCCGGAAGTTTTAGGTGCAAACCATCCGGCTCCTGCCGCGACTGAATTCGTGCATCCGAGCCCAGCAAAACCACGGAAGCGATCTTCTGGCTGCCCACCGCAGTCCCCAACGAATGGATGACCGACTCTCCATCGGCGGGCCACCCTAGTTCAATCGCGTACAGGGCGTCGCCCTTGCTGGTAAAGCGGAAGTCCTGCGCGGTATAGGTGGCGGTGTCAGTGTCGTGGAACGAGCCCGCCGCGACCTGGGTTGGACCCTCGCCGTAAATCTTCCACGGACGGGTGCCGAAGATGGCGTCGCCGTTCACCGCCAACCATGAACCTACGTCCCGCAGCACCTGCCGCACTTCGTCGGGGATGATGCCGTCCGACCTGGGACCGATGTTCAGGAGCAAGTTGCCGTTCTTGCTTACGATGTCGATGAGCTGCTGCACCACGAACTGCGGCGACTTGAAGGTATCGTTTCTGATGTAGCCCCAGGATTTGTTGCTGACCGAGGTGTCGGTTTGCCAGTACAAGGGACGAATATCGGCCAGCTGTCCGCGCTCCAGGTCGAGCACCGCGGAATGCTCTTCAATGGCCCAGTCTTTGTAGTTGATAACACCAACATGGTCGCCGTATTTGAGTGAGGCGTTGTAGTAGAAGGCCGCGAAGCGGGTCAGGTTCGGACGAATGGAGGACTGACCGATCCACCAGTCGAAATACATGACGTCGGGATGATATTTCTCGACAATCTCGGAAGAGCGGGCCAGCCAGTCGTCGGCCCAGGCGGAAGAAACGTAGGTGAAATCGTTCGAAAGCGGCGTCCCCCGCCTGGCTTCCAGCCAGGTATGGGCCGGGCCGTAGAACGCGGCATATTTCGGGTCGTTGATGTCGGAAGGGATGGTACGGCCTACACCCAGGAAAAAATTGTGCTCCACCAGGTGGGAAGAGGTCCCAAAGTGCAGGCCCTCTGCCCGCACCGCCTTGGCCAGGTCGCCGATAATGTCGCGCCGGGGGCCCATCTTGGCCGCGGTCCAGTCGCTCAGACCGCTGTCATACATGGCGAAACCGTCATGATGCTCGGCCACGGGAACCACGTATTTGGCGCCCGCTTCCTTGAACAGTCGGGCCCAGACGGCGGGATCGAAGTGTTCCGCCTTGAACATGGGGATGAAATCCTTGTAGCCGAACTTGTCTGGCGGGCCATAGGTGGCGATGTGGTGCTTGTATTCCTCCGAGCCTTGCCGATACATGTTGCGGGGATACCACTCATTGCCGAACGCCGGGACAGAATAGACGCCCCAGTGAATAAAGATGCCAAACTTGGCATCCTTGTACCATTCGGGGACCTGGTACTTCTGCAGCGATTCCCAGTCAGGACGAAATGGACCCTGGTGATCGACCCGGTCCACGTCATCGAGGAGAGCGGCGCGCGGAACATCATATTTCGCACTTGCTTTCTGCCAGGCCTGGTCAATCACAGCCGGATCTTGCGAAGCAGTGGGAGCAGTGGGTGAAGCTGGAGCTTGTGCAACCAGCGGGCTGGGGAGAAAACAGAACACGGCCAAAGCCAAGATGCTCAATGCAATCCCGCGAACGGATTTGGGTTCAACTGGGAGGAGAGGCATGCGATGTCTTTCCTTGCCATGACCGGGATTGGTGCTGTTTGCTTTCGAGCTCAGATACTACATCGCGAGCAAGACGTTCCACGATACAGTCCGCGGTAACGATTGTAAACCGGAGTGTCGTGATGATCTCGCGGGTCGGTTGGTGGAGTGAGTTCACTGCGATTCGCGGCAAGTCTCGACAGCAGCGGGAGCTGTGCCGGGCATCACGGGCGAGCGGCGCATGGATCTAGGGAAGCGCGGAGACTGCGTAGGGCGGGGCCGACAAAGATGCCCGAGTGAAACTCGTGGGAAGTGGAATCCGGTAGAAGGCTAGCGGGGCCTCAGGCCGGCAGCGGGTCTTCCTCCCAACCGTGAGAATGGGACAGGGCGCTTCCTGTACCAGCTTTTTGGCGGTCGAGCCCATAGACATTTCCTGAAGATCGCTCCAGCCGTGAGTTCCGAGCACCAGCAAGTCAATATCGCGCTCTTCGACGAACCGGGTGAGAACTTTGAATACGTCCCCTGACCGGACCAGTAGGGTGTGCGGAACTCCTTGCAGCTTCTGCGCCAGCCTTACAACTTCCTCTCTTGCCCAATCCTCTTCTGCCTGCACTAAAGCAGGCCAGCTTGCCGGAGTCACGAAGAGATGGGGGTCGGTGGCCATGACATGCGCGACGTGCAACATTGCCCCATGCCGCCGGGCCAAAGACACGGCGTAGGGCAAAGCGGCCTCCGAGCCAGAGGAAAAATCGGTGGCAAACAGGATGTTCTTCAGCGGAATCTGCTTGTCCCCTTCCAAGGTGATCATCGGACGCCTCCTAAAACACCCCCACTATGATCTCTAAAGCTCGCCGCTGCCGTGAGGCCTGTCATCCCGGGGTGTGATTTCAGTCACACGCCATAGGTGGGTTATTCAGGTCCGGTTTGGACTTTCCACGGTGGGTCCAAACGCCTGCAATTGAATGGGTTGCAGCCCTGGGTAGCAATTGCGGTCACCTCGCGGACAAGGCAGCGCCCACCGCTACATGGGGTTCTAACGCCGGGGCAGTCGCCAAGGCCTTGGAAACCAGGCACGCCGCCTTGGTCTTCTGCAAAAGATGCAGCGCCCGATCCCGCTCGCGTTCGTCATGAATGGTCAGCGTTGGACGCAGGATGATTTCGCTGAAGGCGTATCCCGATTCGGCCTTGCTAACCGTGCCTTCGACCTCCACCTGCAAATCCGTGTACCCGAATTTGGAATATCCCGCGATGGCCCGGAATGTGGTCGTAAAACAACTTGCCAGCGCGGCCAGCAATAGGTCCTCGGGCGTCCAGCGGCCTTCAATCCCGCCGAATTCCGGTGGAGCGCTGAAATGAATGGCACTGGGGACAGAACCGGATTTAGCCAGACCCGTCTGCCCGGAAGTCCACCAAGCCAGGGCGCGATACTTATGGATTATGTTCACGGTTGCTCCGTCTGCGACAAATTGGAAACCGTACAGGGGATAGAGCCTCCCCAGGTTCGGATTATCTCCAGGCGGCTCTACGGAAGCAGTGGGCCGTATCACGGGGGTTCGTGACTGCAATCACAGTGTTACAATTTCTTCCGTATCGGGGGTCCACATGCGCGCGCCTTACGGTCTGAATATCCTGGACAATTGTGTTGCTTGCCCGGTGCGCGAGGAGCATCTTTTCTGCAATTTGTCGTTGCCGGCCTTGCAAAGGCTCAACGAGATCAAGTCCACGGCGATTTACCCGAAGTCGGCGATGTTGTTCCTCGAAGGCCAACTGCCGCGCGGGGTCTTCGTGCTATGTACGGGGAAAGCCAAGCTCTCCACTTCCTCCAGGGAAGGCAAAACCGTAATCCTCAACCTGGCCAGGGCGGGCGATGTTCTGGGACTGAACGCCACGATTTCCAACAAACCCTACGAGCTCACGGCCGAAATGATGGAACCAGGCCAGGCAAACTTCATCGCCCGCGATGCGTTGTTGCATTTCCTGCGCGAGAATGGAGAAATCGCGGTGCGGGTGGCAGAACAGCTCAGCCGCAATTACTACTCAGCGTTCGAGGAAGTCCGCATGTTGGGCCTGGCCAGTTCACCGTCAGAGAAGATGGCCAAGCTGCTGCTCTCGTGGTCGGCAGAGGCGGGAAAGTCGGCGGACCCGTCGCACATTCAGCTGACCCTCACCCATGAAGAAATCGCAGAGATGATCGGAACCACGCGCGAGACGGTCAGCCGCCTGTTCTCCGAGTTCAAAAAGAAGCAACTGGTGCAATTGAAGGGCGCGACCCTGATCATCCGCAACAAACCTGCTCTGGAAAAAATGATACATTCCTGAAGGAAACGATTTTTCCGCCTGCGAGACGGTAACCGCAATAAACTCAAACAAGTAAGGAAGCTAACCTTGTGATTGTCGGCGTTCCAAGAGAAAGCTATCCGGGTGAGCGGCGCGTGGGGCTGGTTCCCATGGTGGTGCCGAGCCTGGTCAAGGCGGGTTTTGAAGTTGTGGTGGAGACGGGCGCCGGAGTGGAGGCAGGCTACCCGGACGCGCACTACATCGAAAAGGGCGCCAGGATTCTTTCCGAGCGGGCTGCCGTGTTCAACGCGGCTGACATTGTGGTGCAGGTGCTTTGCTACGGCTCCAATGATGCCACCGGCGAGGCCGACCTTCCGCTTCTGCGCCAGGACCAGGTTCTCATTGGGTTCCTACGTCCGCTGGGATCGCTGGAAGTAATTCAGCAGATCGCCGGCACCGGCGTTACAGCTTTCGCCATCGAACTGATCCCACGGACGACGCGGGCCCAGAGTATGGACGCTCTGTCCTCGATGGGAACGGTTTGCGGCTACAAAGCCGTGCTGATCGCGGCTGAGACCCTGCCCAGATTTTTCCCCATGCTGACCACGGCAGCCGGGACTATCACACCCGCCCGCGTGTTTGTGATTGGCGCGGGCGTCGCCGGCCTGCAGGCGATTTCCACCGCGCGCAGGCTGGGCGCAGTGGCCATGGCGTATGACCTGCGCCCCGCAGCCAAGGAGCAGGTGCAGAGCCTGGGAGGACGGTTCGTCGAGCTTCCGATCGAGGCCAAGGATGCCCAGGACGCGCGTGGTTATGGCACGCAGCAGGACGAATCCTTCTACGAACGGCAGCGCGAGCTGCTGGGGCGCGTGGTGGCGGAAAGCGATGTGGTAATTACGGCGGCGGTGATTCCGGGCAAGAAGCCCCCGGCACTGGTGACGGAAGAAATGGTCAAGAGGATGGCTCCCGGTTCGGTGATTCTTGATTTGGCGGCGGAGCGCGGAGGGAACTGCGAATTGACCCGCCCCGGCGAAACCGTGGTCGCCCATGGCGTGACCATTATCGGGCGGATCAACGTCTCAACCGGTGTGCCCTACCACGCCAGCCAGATGTACGCACGCAATGTCACCGCGTTTCTGTTGCACCTGGTGAAGGATGGCAAGGTGCGGCTTGATCTGGGGGACGAAATCATCCGCGAGACCTTGCTGACCCGGGACGGGGAGCTGGTCAACCAGCGGGTGCTCGAATTTTTCTCCCAACCCGCGGCGGTCTCTCCCGGCCGTTAGATCTCATGGTCGGTGAGCAGGCGGGGAGGAAGAGCATCGTAAAGACGGAGGAAGAATGAGTCCCACCCTAATCAATGGCCTCTTTGTTTTTATGTTAGCGGCCTTTATCGGGTTTGAAGTCATACGCCGGGTTTCACCGCTACTCCACACGCCGCTGATGTCGCTGACCAATGCGCTGGACGCGATCGCCGTGGTGGGCGCCATCGTGCTCGTGGGCCGGCATGAAAGCAGGCTTTCGTTCGTGCTGGGCATGCTGGCGGTCATCGCCGCGACCAGCAATATCGTCGGTGGATTCCTGATTACCGATCGCATGCTCAAGATGTTCAAGACCAGCCGTCCCGGCAAGCCATGAACATTCTGCCGGTGACCCAGCCCATCATCGAGATTACCTACCTTGTTGCCAGCATCCTTTTCATTCTCTCGCTGAAATGGATGAGCTCGCCGAGCACTGCCCGGCGCGGCATCCAGGCAGGCGAAATTGGAATGCTGCTCGCAATCGGCGGGACCCTGCTGCAGCACGGCATCGTCGACTACAAATGGATTGCGATCGCGCTGGTGTTGGGGACGGGGATCGGGATTCCGCTCGGCCTGGTCAAGATGACCGCCGTTCCCCAGCGAACGGCCCTCAGCCACGCGTTTGGCGCCTTGTGCGTAACTCTGGTAGGCACGGCGGAATTCTATCTGCGGAGTCCCGGCATTCCCCGCTTTACGATGGCGGTCCTCTCCGCGGAAGTCATCCTCGGCTCATTGACGTTTACCGGCAGCCTGATGGCGGCTGGGAAACTCCAGGAGATCCTGCCCCAGCGCCCGCTTACCTATAAGGGCCAGAACCTGGTCAATCTGCTGTTGCTCACGATTGCGGTGGCTGGGGCCGGCTACCTGGTGCTGCATCCTGGCGCAAAACCATTGTTCCCGCTGGTGGTGGGGATGGCGTTTGTGTTGGGAGTGCTCATGATCATTCCGATCGGCGGCGCGGACATGCCAACAGTGATCTCTTTGCTCAACTCTTATGCTGGACTCTCCGCGGCGGCGATGGGATTCGTACTCGATAGCAAGCTCCTGATTATCGCCGGCGCGCTCGACGGTTCTTCCGGCTTCATCCTGTCGGTCATCATGTCCAAGGCCATGAATCGTTCGTTCAGCAACGTGCTGTTCGGGGCGTTTGGTCAGGTTCAGCCTGCGGTCGCGACCGGACAAGAAGCCAGGACGGCGCGCAGCGCGACCGCGGAAGAGGCGGCGGCCATTCTGGCGGCTGCCAACAAGGTCGTCATCGTTCCCGGATATGGCATGGCGGTCGCGCAGGCCCAGCACAAAGTGCGGGAGCTCTATGATGCCCTGAGCAAGCGCGGAGTGGAAGTGCGGTTCGCCATTCATCCTGTAGCCGGCCGCATGCCGGGACACATGAACGTGCTGCTGGCCGAGGCCGACATTCCCTATGACCGCCTGGTGGAAATGGAAGACATCAACGGCGACTTCCCCCAGACTGACGTAGCGCTGGTCATCGGCGCCAACGACGTTACTAATCCCGCAGCCCGAACCGATGCCTCCAGCCCCATCTTCGGGATGCCGATTCTCGATGTGGACAAGGCCCGGACCGTGATGGTCATCAAGCGGAGCATGAGCCCGGGCTTCGCCGGCATCGACAATCCTCTCTATTATCTCGACAAGACGCTGATGCTTTTTGGAGACGCCAAGGCCTTCGTGAATGCCATCGTTCGCGAGCTGGCGGGAGGCGGAAGCGACTAACGAGTGCAGGAAACATTGCCTCCGGCCGAAGCCCTTGCGGTCCGCCCTTCTCCTCGAAAGTGCTAAACTTGAATTCCAGTCGCCTCTACCTACGACCATCCATTCCCAAACCAGCCTATCTAAAGGAGGAACTCTGATGCGTTGTTTGATGAAGGTTTCGATTCCAGTTGAAAGCGGCAACGCTGCGATTGGTGACGGCACGTTGCCCAAAACCATTGACTCGATCCTTGGTGAATTGAAGCCCGAAGCGGCTTATTTTGCCGAAGAGAATGGCAACCGGACCGGGTTCATTTTCTTCGATCTGAAAGACACCTCGCAGATTCCGGCCATCGCTGAGCCCTGGTTTCTAGCGTTCAATGCCCGCGTCGAGCTGCATCCTGCCATGAACCTGGAAGATTTGAAGAAATCCGGACCCGGGATGGAGAAGGCAGTGAAGAATTACTATTCGGGCGCACGCGCCAAGGCCGCATAAGGACAGTTCCGTGCAAGGATGAAATGCCCCACACCGGGGCATTTCTCTTTGTCCTGGTGAAATGTACCGGAAGGCAAACCGGAGACGCATCTGGCTTGATCCTAAACCGTCGGCTCCGCCAGACCCCGATACTTCAACATGGGCTCGATGCCGGGTTCGGCTCCCAGCCATGCCTTGTACATGGTGGCCAGGTCTTCGGTGTTGCCGCGCGACAGCACCATGCGGCGGAGACGGTCGCCATTGGCCCGGGTCAAGCCGCCGTGATCTTCGAACCACTGGAAAGCATCGTCATCCAGCATCTCGGCCCATAGATAGGCGTAGTAGCCTGCGCCATAATCGCCACCCCAGATGTGCGCGAAGTAGGAGGACCGGTAACGCGGCGGCACAAAGCTGAGAGCGATGTGCGTCTTCTTCAACGCCTCAGTTTCAAAGACGTCAGGGTCCTGTAGCGGAGCGCTGGCCGGAAGGGTATGCCACTGCATATCGAGCTCCGCCGCGGCCAGCAGCTCGGTGAGCGCGTAGCCCTGGTTGAAGGTAGCGGATCTCTTGACCTTTTCCGCCAGTTCCGCCGGCATGGGAGCGCCCGTTTTGTAGTGCTTCGCGTAATGACTGAACACCGCCGGATAACTTGCCCAATGCTCGTTGAATTGCGACGGAAACTCAACGAAATCGCGTGCCACCGCAGTGCCGGAAAGCGTTGGATATTCGGTGTCGGCGAACATGCCATGCAGGGCGTGGCCGAATTCGTGGAACATCGTGGTCACATCGCGAAAACTGAGCAGAGCAGGTTCGCCGGGCGCGGGCTTGCTGAAGTTACAGACGTTGTACACGACCGGCAGGGTTCCCAGCAGCCTGGACTGATCCACAAAGTTACTCATCCAGGCGCCGCCGCGTTTGTTATCCCGTTTGAAGTAGTCGCCGTACCACAGCGCCAGGGGCTGGCCGTTGGCATCGAATACCTCGAAAACCCGCACGTCGAGGTTGTACACCGGAATGTCCTTGCGCTCCTTGAAGGTGAGACCGTAGAGCTGGCTTGCGGCGTAGAAGACGCCATTCTCAAGCACACTATTCAGTTCGAAATATGGCTTGATTTCCGCTTCATCCAGATCGTATTTCGCCTTGCGAACCTGCTCGGCGTAGTAATTCCAGTCCCACGGTTCCAGCTTGAATCCCGCTTTCTGCTTATCGATGACGGCCTGAATGTCGCGGGCCTCGCCGCCGGCTCGCGTGGTCGATCCTGGCACCAGGGCATCCATGAACTTCAGTGAGGCTTCCGGCGTTTTGGCCATCTGGTCTTCGAGTTTCCAGGCGGCGTAGTTGGGAAAGCCAAGCAGCTTGGCCTTTCGGGCGCGAAGCTGGGCCATACGCGCGATGGTGTCTCGGGTGTCGTTCGGCCCTCCGCGTTCGGCACGATTCCAGGAATCCTGGAAAAGGGTCTGGCGTGTCGAGCGCAGGCTTAGCGAATCCAGGTCGGGCTGCTGCGTGGTGTTTTGCAGAGGTATGACGTAGCCCGTCAGCTTGCGGTCTTTCGCTGCCAGCGCGGCGGCGGCGATTTGCGCATCGCTCAGGCCCGCGAGCGCATCCTTCTTCTGGCTGACATAGGCCGCATCCTTGGTCGCTGCCAGCAACTTGGTGGTGAAAGCGTTCGAAAGAGTTGATTCCTCTTCGTTCAGCTTCTTCAGTTCGGCCTTGTCGGAAGCGGAGAGGTTGGCTCCCGAATGCACGAATTTCTCGTAATCGAACTCGACCAGGCGCCGCGCTTCCGGATCGAGCTTCAGGGAATCACGTTGCTTGTAAACGGCCGCCACGCGCTGAAATAATTTCGCATCGAGGAAGATCGCGTCCTGGTGCGCCGCCAGCCGGGGGGCTTCGAAGTCCTGCACCTTCTGCAACTCAGGATTCAGGTTGGCTCCGGTGACCCCGTTGAATGCCGCCATCACGCGGTTGAACAACTGCCCGGTCTTTTCCATGGCGACCAAGGTGTTCTCAAATGTCGGTGGCGTAGGGTTGTCGGCTATGGCGCGCATTTCCCGGTTTTGCTCCGCCATTCCGGCCTCAATTGCGGGTTGGTAATCGCCGTCCTTGATCTTGTCGAACGGCGGCGCCTGAAAAGGCAGAGTACTTGGCGAGTAGAACGGATTGCCAGGCCCGAAATCCATATGATGATCCGAGGGTACAGCACTGGAGCCAAGCGCCAGGGCGCCGACTGCGATTAGAATTCCTATTCGTGGCCACATGTTCTTGCCCGAATTTTAAATTGTAAATGACATTCGGGGTTTGCAGCAGCTTCGAATGTTTTTTGCGCCTTCAATTCTCGCTGCAATCAAAAACAAAATCCTGAACCGCGAAGGTCGCAAAGGGGGGTCCGCAAAGGTCGCAAAGGAAACCGGACAAGAAATCGCTCCATTCGCCGCGCCTAGGAGGACTTGATTTCTGTCCAGATTCGGTCTCGCAGGCGCTGGGTCGCGGGCGGGAGGGTGCGGGGCCATTCTCCGCGTTCGTAGATTTCGGCGGGCGGATAGAGCGTGGCGCTGTTGCGGGTTGCTTCCGGCAACAAAGGAAGAGCGGCTGCATTTGCGGTCGCAGTCTTGGTGTACTGGACAACTGCCGCGGACACCTGGGGACGCAACAGGTAATTCAGAAATTGGTGTGCCAGTTCCGTTCGCTCGCTTTCGCGAAGGATGACAGCGCAATCACAATAGAAGGGAAAGCCTTCCGCGGGATACGCGAACGCCAGATCAGGGGCGGCATCGATCGCCTGCTGCGCGGTGGTGGACCAGAGCTGCGCCGCGACCACGTCGCCGGAAACCAGCTGATCGCGGACTTCGGCATTCAGGTACGCCCGTACCAGCGGCTTCTGCAAAATGGCCTCATGCTCGGCGCGCCGCAGTTCTTCGGGATCGGTAGCACTGAACGAAAGTCTCAATTTCTTCAGACAAGCCCCCAGCATGTCTTCCGGGTCGTCCAGCATGGTCAGTCTGCCTTTGAGCCGCTGGTCCCAAAGATCCATCCAGGCCTGAATCGGCGGGCGGAGAGCGCGGCTGTAGGCGATACCGGTGCCGCTCCACATATAAGGAAGGCTCCACTGAAGATCAGGGTCCCATACCGGTTTGCGGAAGCGCGGGTCGAGATTGCCCAGGTTGGGCAGCCAGGCATGCTGGAGTGGTTGCAGCAGGTCGTATTCCCGCATCGGCTGCAGGCGGTTGTGCGTGGGGAAAACCACGTCCCAGCCGGAATTCCCGGTCAGGACTTTGGCCAGCATCTCCTCGTTGCTCTCGTAGGTCGCATAGCGCACGTTTACGTGGAACTCGTTTTCGAAATTGGAGATGGTGTCCGGCGCCACGTAAGCGGACCAGTTGTAGACGTTCAGGCGCGGCCGGTGATCGCGGCTGCATCCCGCCAGGGCAGCCATTCCGAGAAGAAAGTAGCGGCGGTTCATGCTTCCCGCGCTTGCTGGGAGATCAAAATCAGAATGCCGAAGAAGATTGTGACCAGGGCCGAAATTGCATTAATCACCGGGCTGGCGCCGCGGCGTGCCATGGCATAGATGACCATGGGCAGGGTTTCCGAATCGACTCCGGCGACCATGCTGGTGATCACGTAATCGTCGAAAGAAACGGTCAGCGACAGCAGCGCGGCCGCGATGATGCCCGGGATCAGCGCCGGCAGCATGACGTATAGAAAAGCTTGCCACTCGTTGGCCCCCAGATCCATGGCGGCTTCTTCGAGCGAAGGGCTCAGGGTCCGCAGCCGGGCTGAAATCACGATGACCACGTAGGCGATAGAAAACGCCACGTGGGCAAGAACTACGGTGTAGAGCCCGAGATGCCAGTGCAGCCATCGAAACATCCACTGGAAGAGCGCGAGCAGGGCAACCCCGGTCACAATTTCCGGAGTCACCAGGGAAAGGTACAGCGTGCCGGTGAGCAGCCGCGACCGATGCTTCCACAGACCGTAGGAGCAGAGTGTGCCGATCACGGTAGAAATTGCCGTGCTGCTGAGGGCCACGATCACGCTGTTCCAGGTCGCGGCGACGAGCTGGGGGTCACGGAAAATGGCGCGATACCAATCCAGAGAAAAGTGCTCCCACACGGTGAAGCGGGAGGAATTAAAGCTGAAGATGGCGAGGGTGAGCAGCGGCAGGTGAAGAAAGGCGAAGAATGCCACCGCGTATGCCGCCAGCCAGCGCTTCATGCCATGGGCTCACTTTCGCGGCGGAGAAGTCCCCAAACCAGCAAGGTCACCAGCGCCATGAGGAGCACGGAAACGGCTGAGCCAAACGGCCAATCGCGCGCGTTGGTGAACTGGTTTTGCACCAGGTTTCCGACCAGCACGGTGCGGCCTCCGCCCAGCAAATCGGGCGTGAGGTAGGCGCCCAGGCACGGAATGAACACCAGCACCGAGCCGGCCACGATGCCGGGCTGCGACAACGGTACAATGACACGGAAAAGTGTGGACAGCGGGCGCGCGCCCAAATCCGCGGCCGCCTCGATCAGCGCCGGGTCCAGCCGCTCCAGGGTGGCGTAAATGGGCAAGACCATGAAGGGAAGGTAGCCGTAGACCAGTCCCAGCAGGACCGCGCCATCGTTATAGAGGAGCTGTAGCGGGCCGTGCGTGATGCCGACCTTCTGCAACAGGGTGTTGATCAGGCCGGTATCGCGCAGCAGAAACAGCCAGGCGTAGGTGCGAACCAGAAAGCTGGTCCAGAAGGGCAGCATCACCAGCTGGAGATACAGGTTCTTGCGCTTGGTTGCGCCTGAAATGAAAAGGGCAGCGGGAAAGGCCAACAGCAGGCAGATCGCCGTCGCCGCCAGTGCCATGGCGAAGGAACGCAACAGGATTGTGAGGTAGATGGGATCGATCAGGCGCTGGTAGCCTTCCAGCGTCCATGGCTTCTCGACTCCCCCGTACACCCCGCGGGTCAAAAGGCTATAAGCCAGGACGATGGCCAGGGGCGCCACCAGCAATACCGTCATCCAGAGCCGCGCTGGAAGCAGAAACCAGAAGCGCAGCTTCATGGAACGAGAATTTCGTCCGCAGGATTCCAGCAGAGGTGGACGGCTTCACCCGGCATGAATGTGGCCAGCCTGCGATGCACCTGTGCGATCGCTTCCTCTCCGTTGGCCAGTCGTACCAGTACCTGGAAGCAATCTCCCAGGAAGACCGAGTTGGTCACCATGGCCGGAGTGGAGCGAGAGCCATGGTTTTCGGGGATGCGCGCAATCCGGGTGGCCTCGGGACGAATTCCCACATCTCCGATCCAGTTCACGGCTCCGAGGAAGCCGGCCACGAACCTGGTCCGGGGCTGAAAATACACTTCCTCCGGGGTTCCCATTTGTTCGATGTGGCCTTCATTCATCACCGCGAGCTGATCGGACATCGAGAGCGCTTCTTCCTGATCATGAGTGACCAGCAGAAAGGTAATGCCGGCACGGCGCTGGATGGTTTTCAGTTCCACGCGCATCTGCTTGCGCAGCTTGGGATCGAGCGCGGCCAGGGGTTCGTCGAGCAGCAGGACATCAGGTTCCAGCACCAGTGACCGGGCCAGGGCGACCCGCTGCCGTTCCCCACCGGAAAGCTGTGCCGGCTTGCGCGCCTCCTTGGCGGCCAGACCGACGAGCTTGAGGACCTCTTCCACGCGGGACTGGAAATCCGTGGCTCCCTGGCGCCGCAGACCAAATTCAATATTCGCTCGAGCGCTCAGGTGCGGGAACAAGGCGTAGTTCTGAAAAACCGTGCTCACCTTGCGCTCGTAAGGTTTGCGCTGGTTGACAACTTCGCCCTTGAGCAGCACGTCTCCAGACGTGGCCTGCTCGAAACCGGCAATCAGCCTGAGAGTTGTGGTTTTACCGCAGCCCGAAGGGCCCAGCAGTGAGAAGAAAGTTCCCCGCGGAACAGAAAGCGAAATGCCGGCAAGCGCGCGCTGCCCGGGATAATCTTTCACCAGATCGCGCACTTCCAGTATTGAGTCGTCCATCTATTAGTGAGATTCCTCCTGAACCAAAGCCGATCGTAGTACATTTTGCCGGATTGCAATAGTGAAAATTCCAAGAAAACGCAGTCGACCGTAATCACGCCGGGCCGGGGTGCCGGGCGAAGCCGGTAGAGGAATCCTGGGGTCTTCGCGAGGCGTCTCCCACGGGAGGCCGGGGTAGACTACACCGCTTGGCGGCTTAACGACTCCCGGCTCGCCGCCCAGTTCGCTACTTCCGCGATGACCCGTTCGACCTCGTGATTGGTAAGCTCGGGATACATGGGAAGCGACAGCAGGCTGGCGGCGGACTTTTCCGTCACCGGCAGGGAACCAACCCGGGCGGGACGTCCCCAGGGAAAGCCTTCCTGCTGATGGATGGCGATGGGATAGTGGGTGAGAGCGGTGATGCCCTTCGACTGCAGATAGGCCTGCAGGCCGTCCCGGTCGTCGCTGTCGATGACATAAAGATGATAGACGTGTTCGTAGCCGGGCGGCGTAAAGGGCAGAGTGATCGCCAGGCCGGCCAGGCCCTGGTCATAGAGCCGGGCAATTTCCCGCCGCCGCCGGCTCCATTCGTCCACACGCTTCAGCTTGACGCGCAACACGGCGGCGTGAATGTCGTCCAGCCGGCTGTTGTAGCCGATGCTGTGATGCGAGCGTTTCTGGGAGCCGTGGTTGCGCAGCTTGCGGATATTGGCGGCCAACTCCTTGTGGTTCGTGGCCACCGCGCCGCCATCCCCGAAGCATCCCAGGTTCTTCTGGATGATGAAGCTCAGGCAGACGGCATCGCTGAGCTCTGCGATGGCAAAATTATCACCTCGAGCCCCAATGCCCTGGGCGCAATCCTCGATCACAAACAAGCTATGGGCCTTGGCGATCCGCGCCACCTCGGGCATGTTCGCGGTCAGGCCGTACAGATGAACGGGCACGATGGCGCGGGTCTTCGAGGTGATGGCGGCTTCGATCTTGCTTACATCGATGTTGCGGGTGCGGGGATCGGAATCCACGAATACCGGGGTAGCTCCGGCCAGCCAGATCGCTTCCGCCGTGGCGAAGAAGGTGTTGGAGGTAGTGATGACCTCGTCGCCGGGTCCCAGGCCAAGTGCTAGAAAAACCAGCAGCAGCGCGTCGGTGCCGGAGTTGACGCCCACAGTTTCATAGGTCTTCATGTATCGCGCCAGCTCTTCTTCGAACTTGACCAGTTGCGGGCCCAGCACGTAGCTGCCACTTTCCAGCACCTCGAGAATGGCCTGATCGATCTCAGCCTTCAGGTTGTGATACTGCTTCACGTGGCCATAAAAGCCGATGTTCGGTTCCGGCATCTGGATTACCTCCTCCGATTCAGGACGTCGTCAGGCGGAGTCGGGCCTGACTCATTAAAACGATTCAGTCGCTGAAAAATCGGGCTGGCAAGACTTTGTACCCCTTGGGGACCAATTTCCCTAAACGCAAAAATCTGATGGGGAGGAACCAAAAAACTGCTGGCGCGGCCGGTCGGCCACTTCGACACCAAACTGAAGCATTGAGGCCGAGCGAGGAAGCTCGCAACCAAAGGCGAAGGTGATAGCTCAACCGACCGCTACTTCCCGGGCACCAGGCAGAGTCTAATGTTTCATTACGGCAGAAAGCACTCCGCTCAGTGAATCCTGCCACGCGTGGGCGATCATTCCAGGGCGAACGCTTCCGCGCCAATGGGCCAGAATCCCGAACATGGCTCCGTACAGGCCGATCAAAATTACCATCCGGAATCCCTGGTAGGCGTGAGCCGCCCCGAACGCCGCGGCGGAAAGGAGAATGCCGGCGGGAGCGCTCCTGGTCAGGGCCATGAACTGCCGCTGCAGGTAGCCCCGAAAGACCGTCTCCTCACATATACCCGCCGTAACCGAAAGCGCAACCCATAGCGTTATTTCGGCCCACCCGTGCGGGAGTATGAAATCCATTTTTTGACGCAGCGCGGTGATGCGCAAGAGTCGGCCCAAGATCAACAGGAAGCCGGCCGAGACCAACCAGAACGCGGCAGCGATTCCGATATCCCGGAGCACCTGGCCAGCGGAACGCCACCGATCGCCCAGAATGAGGAGGACGGACCCGCCACTACGCCGCACGCCCGCCACCACAAAAACGAACAATAACCATTCAAAGAAAAGAGTGAGCAAATAGAAGCGAAGACGGTGCGGGTTCGCCGCAGCCCTCATCTGGTCCGCGATAATCCTTCCCAGAAACGCCCACCCTCCTAATATGGTCAGCACTAGAATCGCGTGGATTGGGCCAGCCACTCGGGGATAGCGGACGGACTCGGACTGGGCGAGAGCCATGATTTTCCTCCCTTATCTCGAATGCGGGTCGGTTGCTTCGAGTGCCGCCTCACTTTTTCTTTGGCGCTAGGGAAAACGAACATCCAGGCTGTAAATCTCCTGCGTGCTTTTATCTCGCATCAGGAGCAGGGAGTCATCGGGCGCCAGCCCAATCCAGTATTCCCAGGGATCGAACCCACGCGGAACTTCCTTCAGGCTGAACAAGCGTTCCACCTTGCCGCCGGGCACACTCACGCGCGCCAAGTCATCGGTTTTGTCGGAATAGTCTTCCGCGTAAAGATACTTTCCATCGTGCGACCAGTTCTCGAAACCGAACCGCGATACGGCCAGCTGCGTCCAACGTTGCTTTTCCACGTTATAGAGCATCAGCCTGGTGGAGTCCGCCGAAAGGGCCGCAATGTATCGCCCATCCTGTGAGGAGCGGGGACTGAAGAGGTCTTCGGAGCCCGGCACATCTGAGATTTGGGAGGTGTTCACGTCAACCATGTGAATGTTGGGGCCTGATGAGGTTCCGTATTCCAGCCAGGGTATTCCCGCGAACACGATGGAATCACCTTTGGGCGTCCAGGTGGGATCGCCCTGGTTGCGGTCGCCCGCAGTCACTTCCCGCGGCGTGCCGCCCTCGGCCGGCATCACGAAGATCTTCCAGGGTCTTCCCGGGCGGGCGGCCATGAATGCGATCTGGGTCCCGTCAGGCGACCAGCGCGGCATGTGCACCTGCATCGGCGAATACGTAAGTTGGGTCCGGGAACTCCCGTCCGGTTTACTTCGCCACAGCGTGAGTTCCGGATGGGTTACGTATGTGATCCACTCGCCGTTGGGCAGGATGTCGGCCTCGCCCGCCGACACGCCGGGAAGATAAACCGAGAACTGCTGCGACTTGCTATCCAGACCGATCAGGTCGAACCGGCGTTGCTGGCCGATCACGAACAGCCTCTTTCCATCGATGCTGGGGGTGGGATTGCTGAACAGGAGCTGTCCTACGGTCAGTTGGGTCGGCTCTGCGGCGCTCTTACGAAAGAAGGACGTCGCTTCCCGCCGGGCCCAGATGTTCTGAGTGTGGTCGCGGGTCGCTTCAAAGAGGAAGTATTTTCCATTGGGCGTCCAGGCTCCGCCAAATTCCTCCGCGGGCTTGTTCCAGTCGGGCAAGACCGGGTGCAAACCTTTGCCGTCGGCAGAAACCTCCCACAACGAAGATGTCCGCTGGTTCGTGTCCCGGATGGTGAAGCGCAAGCGGTGGCCATCGGGCGAAAATCGCGGCGCAAAAGGAACGCCCGGCACGGAGAGGAGTTCCCGCGAATCGCTTCCATCCGCATTGCAGGTATACAAGGTCGACTTTCTGACGTACACGATGTGTTGACCATCCGGCGCCCATGTGGCCCCGTGCGCGAGGATATCGCCCACGGGCCGGAGGGTGCCTGCGGGGAGCGGCAAGATCCAGACTGGCCACTCTGTCTCCGAACCTTCCGCCACGCCTTTCACCAGCAATTCAGAACGGCCCGGGTAAAAGTCATAGATGTCGGCGCTGGCCAGCGAGATGGGCACAGGCGCCGTTTCTCCACCCGAGGTCGAGACCTGCCTGAGCACCGAGTGGCCGCTGAGATATTCGGAAAAGTAGAGCCGGGCGCCGTCGGTGACCAGAGAGCGCTTGGAAGTGCCGTCACTCGTAATCTGCAGCGACGAAATGACGACCGGCGGGGACTCTGGAGATCTCAGGAACAGGATGATTACGACCAGGGCCGCGATGGCACAGGCGGCCATCGCCAGCCGGCCCGCGATCCCGATTCTGGGTTGGGGCTTCAGTGGCGGACCCGCGGCGGCGAAGAAAGAACGGATGCGCTCCTTCGAATCCGGCCCTCTGGCGGCTGACCCAGGTTTGAGAGCTTGTCCTGATTCGGTTGCCCGGCGAAGGCTTTGCAGATCGGTCCGCATCTCCGCCGCACTGGCATAGCGCCGCTCCGGACTCTTCTCCAGGGCTTTCCGCACGATGCTTTCAAGCGCGGCCGGGGTGGCTGCGTCAAATCGTAAAGGCCATTCCGGCACGCTGTGAATCAGGGAGTCGAAAACCGCGGCGGTTGTTTGTCCCTGGAAAGGCAGGATTCCCGTCGCCATCTCATAAAGCACAACCCCGAAAGAGAACAAGTCCGTACGGGCGTCGAGCGGCTGGCCCAGCGCCTGCTCCGGCGACATGTAAGGGATGGTCCCCAGGGCGGGGCCCCGGCGATCGGGCTCTTCCGGGGATTGCGTGTTGCCCCCAAAAGTGTTTCCTCCGAAACTGGCTTCGTCACCCACGGTGAGCTTGGCCAGACCGAAATCCAGAATCTTGGCGTGGCCGCGCGCGGTGACAAAAATATTTGCCGGCTTGATGTCGCGGTGAATGATGTCCTGGGCGTGCGCGGCGTCGAGTGCGTCAGCGATTTCGATACTCAGATCCAGCAACTGCGGTAAGGGCAGCGGACCCTCCGTGATGCGCTGCTGGAGCGTCGTACCATCGAGAAACTCCATCGCGATGAAGCGCCGGCGCTGCGCCTCACCGACTTCGTAGATCACACAGATATTGGGATGGTTCAGGGCGGAAGCGGCTCGCGCTTCCCAGCGGAACCGTTCCAGCACGGCTGGGTTTTGGGCGACCAGGTCGGGCAAAAATTTAAGCGCCACCAGCCGGCGCAACTCGGTGTCTTCGGCCTTGTAGACAACACCCATCCCGCCGCCTCCCAGTTCTTCGATGATCCGGTAGTGCGAGATGGTATGGCCGATCATCTGGGGGCTAGAATCTTACGTAGAAGAATCGAGGGCAGTCAATGGAGGCCGGAGGTAGAGCCTTTTAGGGGCAGTTGGCGTGACATCGCCGTTAGGCTCACAGCCGGTTGCGATGGTAAAGGCCGGATTGCGTCAACTACCAGCTACACTTCTTTTTTCGGCGGCGCGCTGCATGCTCGTCCCAAATCTCACCCTCTACGTGCTGGATTCGCGGCCGTGGTGGTGTCGCTTGGGGCTGGCTGGCGGTTTCGAACCGTGGAGCTGGTTTTTGAAGGGCCGACGTTTTGCGACGTCGAACTGACCACATCAAAAGTTTTAACCTGAGGAGTTCCGGACAATGTTTTTCTGAGAGTCTGCAATACCTCCGGGTACGCCGTCGAATTGTAAACGTGCGCGCTCTCTTCGTGATCCCAGAAGCTGATGGACACGATTTCTCTGCCGCCCCGGACAGCCAGGGTGATCATATCCAGAAAGCCTTTTTGCTCTCGCAGCCAGGGAAGGATTTCGTCGTTCATGACCCGCGTAAATTCGGCAAGTGTGCCAGGTCTCAATTTGACGGCGACGTGGCGAGCGAACATGTCAATCTCCTTGGCTCGCTGGGGCGAAAAGGAGCTATCTCCCGCCGGACCGGCTGGAAGGTGAGTTCCATGCCGGAAGGGGCTAACAAAACCGAATTATAGCGAATCGGCTGGCCTCCGGATGACTTGTCGTAAATTAGGGAGATGTTGGCCTGGAGCGTGCGCCAGGTCTGAGTTCGCGGCGACGCTAGCTGGCTTTCCTTCTTTCGCCAGCCGGGCTTGCGTGGCGTCATAGCTCTCGCCATAGATCGACGGCACTTTGGCCCCCGTAGGCCGCAGGTACATGGAAAGCTGTCCGCGGTGGTGGATGGTGTGGTTGAGGGCAAGCCGTATAAAAGAGGCCGCGGGAAGCTGGAACATGCCTCGGAAGTCGATCATCCTGGCCAGTTTCTCGCCGCTGAGTGCTTCGATCTGGGGTAGATTCGCGGCAAAGCTCTCGTCAAACCAGGCAGCAATGCCGGCGGAGTTCGTAATCGATTCCGGCCGATGGATCGGACCGAAATCAAAGATGCCCGCGGAGATTCCGCTGAAAAAACGCTGTTCCGCCGCCACAATGTGCCAGGCCAGCTCCAACGCGGTCTTGGAAACGGCGTCGGGGCGATAGTCGCCTTTGTCCAAGGGAATGGCTTCAATCACCCGCTTAGTGGTCTGATGTTCGGTCTGGAGCGTGGACAGCGACCAAACCAAAATGAATTTGGCCTGATCGGGCGTGAGCTGCGAAGAAGACATGTGTTCCCGTCCTTTCCAGGTCTGCACCCTACCGAAATAGTCTTCCAGAGGGCTTCGCCGGCGCAATGGGCAAACCCCGTGCCGAGCAATTATCGCAGATCGGCACATTGCCCAGGGCCCGAAAAGGGGGCCCGGTGCCCACACCCAAAAACCGCCGCGGTGCACTCTGATTACACGGGCTTTGCGCGCACCGTTCTGGCGGAACACTTAGGTAACGTTGACCCATCTGCGCCCGCTTGTCATGCTAGTAGAATGCCGGAAAAGCCGGAGAGACTTCGGAAACCTCGGAAGAACACCCGTGCCCCGCGCATCCGTGTTCCCAATAATGAGCGGGCCCTGTTCACCATGGACGCCCACAAGTTTGTTGGGGTCGTTCAACGTCTTTCCCTGACCGGAGGTTCTGCCCTCCTGGCAAAGGGTTGCGTCCCGCACGGAACGCTGGCCCAAATGGGCTTGAACACCGTCTTCGGGAAAGTGACGGCGGAGATCGAATTTCTGCAGGCCGGAGCTGAAGGGATACCGCTTGCCCAAGCGTTCCGCTTCCTTGATATGGATGGCGTAAGTTCCCGGCGATTCGCCGCTGCCGTCGAGCAAATGCAGAGTGCAGGTTTCAGCGATGTCGAGGAGAAGGAAAAATCCCTTGGCGACGTGGCATCTCAGACGCTGAGCAAACTCCGGGGCAGTATCAACCGTCTTTCCGGAGTCATCGGTTCTGGCCGACGGACGAGAGCATAGCGCGAAGTTCCCCCGACCTGCAGGCACCATTAAGCTGTGAGCAAGTAATGGAGGACGGGTGTCCCCGCCGGTCCCAGCAAAGACCGGCGCGGACGCCCGTCCGCCATTTAGAATAGCTGGCGCATGAACGTACTCTTTATTGGTGGGACGGGAATTGTCAGCAGTGCCTGTACCCGGTTGGCGTTGCGGCGCGGCATCAAGCTCACATTGCTCAGGCGCGGACAACATACCGCGGACTGGGTTGCCGGCGCGGAAACAATTCACGCGGACGTCAATGATCCGCCTGCGGTGGCGCGAGCCTTGCGCGGGCGCCGGTTCGATGTCGTCGTCAACTGGATTGCATTCACTCCCGCGGACATCGAGCGCGACCTGGAACTGTTTCGCGGAAGCACCCGGCAATACATCTTCATCAGTTCCGCCAGCGCGTATCAGAAACCCGCAACCGATTACTTGATCACCGAGTCGACGCCGCTGGCCAACCCTTTCTGGGACTATTCCAGGAACAAAATCGCGTGCGAGGATCGTTTGCTTAGGGCGTATCGCGAAGAAGGATTCCCGATCACCATTGTCCGTCCGTCTCTTACCTATGGGGAGAACCTGATTCCGCTGGTGGTCAACAGCTGGGAGCGTTCCTATACCGTGGTGGACCGCATGCTAAAGGGAGAGAAGGTGATTGTCCCGGGAGACGGCTCGTCGCTCTGGGTGATTACGCACGACAGCGATTTTGCCAAAGGGTTGGTCGGGCTGCTGGGGCATGAACAGTCCATCGGACATGCCTTCCACATTACAACCGACGAAGTCTTGAGTTGGGACCAACTTTATCGCATTGTAGGCGCGGCGGTGGGCGTGGAACCTCGGATCGTGCACATTCCGTCCGATTTCATGGTGGCCTGCTTGCCCGCTATGGAAGGCACGCTGGTGGGCGACAAAGCCATCAGCGTGGTATTTGATAACAGCAAGATCAAGCGCTTCATCCCCGACTTTGTGGCGACAACCCGGTTTGCCCAGGGCATTCGCCAGTCTTTGGACTGGTTTGACGCCGACCCCGCCCGGAAGCTGATTGATGATGAGGCCAATGCCACTTGGGACAAGCTGATCGACGTCTACGAAAAGGGCCTGGAAAAGGCGGTCGCAAATTTTCAGGCCACGCCAGTTGGCCGGTAACCTGGGTTCGACGTCAGCGGCAACATACCGTCGCTCAACCCCAGACTAAAGCGTCCGGAATTCCACAGCCCGCAAGACCGATTCCTCTGCTTCCCCGAGCCTCCCGCCCGAACGCATTCCCCGAAACCGCCCAATCTACGCCACTTGCGAAGCCCCATCGCTTTCTGGAAGTGCGCCTGACAAAAAGACGAAAAAGGGGTTGGCAGGGCGCGCAAGATGATCTATCTTGGCAGGCACAAAATCTAGGCTCCGGGGGCGAAAGATAGAAATGCGGGCTTAGTTGGATCGCGGCGCGGTGGCGGTACTCGGGCCCGGGTCAGAAACCTGACGTCACTCGCTAGCGGATATCCCTATCCGTCCCTGGCATCCTGCTCGTTTGGTATCGAGTCCTAAGATTCGAAAGAAGGGCCAGCCGTGAAACCTCCTTGCCTCCTGCTGAGGGCTTTTCTCTCTGTTTTTTTGTGCCTGTGTACAGGGGTTTGCAGCCCCGCATCTGATTCTTCGTCCAGCTCGCCGGCGGACACCCTGACCGGTACGAAAGCGCCCAACGTTCCGCGGCCAGGGCCGGCAGCAGCATCCAGCGCGACCATCCCGGGACCGCTGCGTTCGTTCCTGCGCATGGCCGGCATAAGCCAGAAGATCTCTGTGGAGGAAGTTCTTCCCCTGCTGGCGCGCAATGTGGCGGTAGAAGGTTATCAAGGACGCAAGGACAAGGCGGGCAGGCCCACGGAGTTTCTGGTTTTACTCAAACGCTATGTGGGCCAGGCGAGGGAACTGGTCACGCTGGCCGGCCCCGAAGGCGTGCTTCGGGTATCCAGCTGCGATCAGGCGCGGCCCTTGCTCGACATCCTCGGCTACCGTCTTCAGCGCGCCTGCGGAAAAGACGCGGCCCTCGAGACCGCCGATCCGGAGCGCGCGTTTCTGACGATTGACTCCGGATTTCCGCTGGCTCAACTTGAGGAAACCCTTCAGGGTGGCAAGCCTTTTGCCGCCCGTTTCGCCGCCTCTCCGGTGCCCTTGTTGTTCTCGCCGGGCGATTGGACGTCAATCGGCAAGAGCAACTCCAGCGGCAAGGAGAAAGACGTACTCGATTCGTTGCTCGACGACCCTGCGCTGGCAAGGCTCTACTGGGGCCTGGCCCGCATGGATACCGAGACCAGCACCAGCTTGCAGCAGTTTGCGGGGGTGCAAAAGCTCCTTCCCTTCGCCCCGATTCTGGACTTTTACGGCAGTCATATCTCCATTCGCAATGGACGCGTGGTCGTGCCTGGCGGGACGGCTGCGGAGCCGGCGTGGAAGGAACTCGCCGGGGCGAATCCGGAATCGCCAAAAGAATTCGTGGCACGTTTGCTGGCCAAGGATGACGGGTGGCTGGCGGCTTATTTCGACACGCTCTCCCGCCCGACCCCGGGCCAGCAGGCCTATTTCACCGACGCTCACCGCTTGCCGCGTTTCTACGAAGCGTTGCGGGGGCAAGATACTTCCCCCGGCCCGGCCCGGCCGGTCTTTCGACCTGACCCCGACCTGCTGCTTTTGGTGACGCGCCTTGAATTGGATGCGTCGGGCCACGCACGTATCCCCGGAAATCTGGAAGTGTGGGGGCAGATTCTTCAGCAGAAGACCGAGCCCAAAGTGGTGCGCCACTGGGCCAGACACGCCAACCATTGGAAAAATCCCGATCAACTGGTGGAAGCGCTATTCGCGTTTTCCCGGGAAAGCTCCGACAACGGACCACTGCCTATGTATCTGATGCTGAACGCGATTGATAGCGCGCGACCGGAGGGGCAGCGTCTGAGTCCGAAGACGGCGGGGTTGCTGGGCCAGGACTTTGCCCGGTATGGCAACCAGTATCTGATTTTTTCTGAATTTGCGGGCTTGAACGATGATTCCATCACTCGTTTTCTCGCAGTGGCGGAAGTCATTGACCGGATTTCCAGCGTTAACCTGCGGGCCAACGCGCTGGGTATTTTCCAAGCCAATGTTGGGCTCTGGCAAATCCTGGCCCGCCAGGGACAGATCCCGGCGGCGGATTTGAACGACTCCTGGCAAGCCATGATCAGTCCGTTTGCTGACGGCATCTCCTCCTCGGCGCACCTGTTCGACGCCGGCCGGACCTCGGTACGCGAACTCTGGCGGGCCGCCGCCGGCAGACCGGATCTTTCCCAGGACGAGGTCGTCGATTTGCTGGCAGGTCCGGCTCAAACACGTCCCGACGGTCAAAAAGTTCGGCAACAACTGGCGGACAGAATTCGCTCGGTGCTTGATGGTCAGCGCCTGGTTTCGCTCGACACGCTGCTGGCGCTGGGCCAGGGATTGAATGAACTGGCGCAGGGCCACGAGGTGGGCGACACGTTGATTCCACTGGCTGGACAGCTGCGGGAATTCGAGATGCCGCGCCCGATGTTTACCAGCGGCGAGCGCAGCGAATGGGCTGCCGGGTTCTATAACACGCGGCACAGCTCCTTGCAGACGCGAACCGATCTGACCAAAATCATCAAGGCCCCCAAATCGAAAAAGGAGTTGGCGGAATCGCGCGGGCTGGTCGTGCCTTTCCTGAGAGACACGCTGGTCGGCCTGAACTATGCCTACTATGAGCCGCCGGGAGCTCAAATCCTTCTGAACAATCCTCTTTTCGTGCGCTCCCATGACTTTTCCGGCGAAATGGCAATGGGAGGAGGACAGTCCTGGCATGTGCCTCACGTGTTCGGTTCCGGCTTGCCGGCGGGGGGCGGCGCTCACCTCGCCGGTTCACTGGCGGACCTGCCCTTCGTTCTCGCCGAAGCTGAGCAGGATTTTATTGTTCCGGAAAACGTCCAGGCTTTGATCTGGCACGAGTTGGTGCCCGGCCTGGTCAGCAGCGCGACCTTGCCGCGCTGGTGGGGCGTGAGCCGAAACGAGTTGCACGCCGTTGCCCTGTATCAGCGAACGGGTGAGGAGCTTCTGACCGCCGCCGCGCAGGATGAAAGCTTGCGCCGAACGGTGCTGGATATTCTTTCCCAGCGGATGGCCCCGCAACGGTCTGAGCAAATTGAAAACGCCCTGCGAGCGGGGGCCGTGGACGAAGCGCTCTCCCGGGTGATGCCGGGCGAGACTTTCTATCTGGCGGCCGCGTTCCGGCAGAAGTTTCGCGGACAGGACGGCCACTGGGGAAAAGCCGGCGAGGAACTGGAGAATCTTTGCCGCCAGCATCCCGCGCAAACCAGCTGGAAGCGGCTGTCGGAGGATTTCGGTGTTCCTCATCCCGCCCTGGCGCAAAGTTATTCTCGAGAGCTGCTGACGGTGAAGCCGTTTCCTGCCTTCATGGGTTATTCCAGCCGGTTGCTGGCCGAGTCCTGGGATTCCAACAATTTGTACTGGGCGCGCCTGGCGGACGAACTGGGCTATTCGCCGGCCATGCTGAACCGTCTGGTCCCCGAACTTACCTATCGGATGGTAGAGAAGATTTTTGCCACCGACTTCGAGGATTGGCCTGCCCTGCTGCGCGCGATGCGGGAAACGGGTGAAGAATTCCGGCGCGGCGAGATAAGCTCGTTGCCGAAAGTGGCTTTGCGCACGACCGCGCCCTAACCGCTTCCGGTGGTAAAAGGTTTTCAGGTCCCGCGGCCGGATAGAGCGGCTCGGACAGGTGAGACACGCATATGGCAAAAAGCTTTTTCCTCTTTCTCTTGCTTTTTTTGGCAGTCTTTGTTGGCTCCGTCAATCGAGCGACAGCTCAGGAGCCTGAAACCAAGATTCGGGTTGAAGTCGACATGGTGCAGTTGAACGTGGCGGTAATGGACCGCAAAGGGAACTACGTCACCGGTCTCCGGCCCTCGGACTTCGTAGTGACCGAGGATGGGATCGCGCAGAGAGTTGCCACCTTCGGCGAAGGCAATGAGGCCACGCGAAGAGTCACCTCGAACCAGGCCGGACCGGGCGGCCCGGGAGAGCTCCACATTCGGCGGAGTGGGTCCGGGGATTCTGCGGATGCATCGGAGCTCGGATCCGAACTCGGGTCGATGATGGCCGGAGCCAACGTTTTCATTCTGTTCGACACCAGCAATTACATGTACCGGGGCTTCGTCTTCGCCCAGGACGCGATTGCCGAATTTGTCCGGTCGCTCGACGGCCCCGACCGGGTGGCCTTTTATTCCTACAGCCGCGACCTCTCGCGGGCCACCACCCTGACTGCGGACCGTTCCCAGGTGCTGCGGGGAGTGCGCACCACCGTTGCCGGGGACGATGCCGCCCTGTACAACGCCTTGCTGATGACCGTCCGAGACGCCTGCCAGGACACGGGCAGGAAAGTAATCGTAGTGTTCTCGAACGGACCGGACAATGCCAGCATGGTGCCGCCCGAGGATGTGGCCGAGTTGGCGCAATCGAAAGGCATTCCCATTTATATGATCAGTACGCGGGAGGCCAAGCTGGAACCGGTTTCGAGCACCGTGTTCAAGCGCATGAGTGCTGCCACCGGCGGCGAAGCGTACTTTGCCAAAACCTGGCGACAACAGCAGAAAGCATTCGCTTCGATCCGCGATGATCTGGCGCACCTTTATTCCCTGAGCTACTATCCGCAAGCCAACCCGAACCGGGGGTGGCGTTCGATCACGGTGAAGTTGGTGGGAGAACACGGAAAGGGCTACCGCGTCCGGACCCGGAATGGCTACCGGCCGCAGGCGACACGGGTGTCCGCCGAGACGGTCACGCCGGCTTCCGGCCTGGAGCCGGCGCCGATTTCAGCTTCATCCAACTAAGAGGGAGGCGCCGGCATTGAGGGCGCACCCGAAAACAATTGCGGCGTTGCGGGTAAACGTTTACTATTTCTGCCGCTCACACACCTTTCCAGGAGATCATCATCATGTTCTCGGCCCCGCGACGACATTTTTTGCGTCAAGCGTCAGCCGCCGCCATGGCGTGTTCCACGAATTTCGGGCTCGGCCGCTTCTTGTCGGCCCAGACTCCGGCTTCAAACTCGGGCGACTTAGCCAGAGTCTACGTGGACTCGCGACGCACCCTGGCCCCTCTGGATCGCAACCTGTTTGGCTCGTTTCTGGAACACCTCGGCCGCGCCATCTACGAGGGAATTTACGATCCTGGCTCGAAGCTTTCGGATTCCAACGGCTTCCGCAAGGACGTGATGGATGAAGTGCGTCATCTGGGAGTGCCCATCATCCGCTACCCCGGCGGAAATTTTGTCTCCGGCTACAACTGGCTGGATGGCGTAGGCCCCAAGCAAGATCGTCCGCGGGTGCTGGACAAAGCGTGGAATTCGCTCAACACCAACCAGTTTGGCACCGATGAATTCATGGCGTGGTGCAAAGCGGTCGGCACCGAACCGCTGATGGGCCTCAACCTGGGCACCGGTACCGCGGAACAGGCCGCCGCGCTGGTGGAGTATTGCAATGTGGAGAAGGGAACGCAATGGAGCGACCTGCGCCGCAAGCACGGCTATACCGAGCCCTACAACGTGAAGCACTGGTGCCTGGGCAACGAGATGGATGGTCCCTGGCAAATCGGTCACATGACGGCCACCGAGTACGGGCTCAAGGCGCAGGATTCGGCGCGGCAGATGCACGCCGTCGATCCCTCTCTTCAACTCATCGCCTGCGGCTCCAGCGGGCCCGGGATGCCCACGTATCTGGAGTGGGACCGCGAAGTCCTGGAGCAATGCTATGAGTATGTGGATGCACTCTCGCTGCATCGCTATATCGGAAACACTCCTGCAGAAACCGGCGGCGACAGTTCGAAGTTTCTGGCCATGAACCTGAGCATGGAAAAGCAGATCGCGGAAACCATTGCGGTCTGTGATCTGGTGCAGGGGCACAAGCGGTCTCCGAAAAAACTATGGCTCTCGTTTGATGAGTGGAATGTCTGGTATCGCGCCCGCACCGGGGATGCGGTGAACGGCCACGGACAGGAGGCGCCTCATTTGCTGGAGGAGGTTTACAACCTGGAAGATGCCTTGCTGGTGGGCGGGATTCTGAACTCGCTGATCCGGAACGCCGATCGGGTGAAGCTGGCTTGTCTGGCCCAACTGGTGAACGTCATCGCGCCCATCGTGACCAATCCCAATGGCCTGTTGCGGCAGACGATTTATTATCCTTACAGTTGGGCGCTGCAATATGCCCGAGGCTCGGTGCTCAATCTTCTGGTCGATTCTCCCACATATGAAGTTTCAGGTATGGGCCAGGTCCCTTACCTGGATGTTGCCGGAACGCTCAGCGTTGAAGACGGCAAAGTCTCTCTCTTCATTCTCAACCGGGATTTGTCCAAGGCGCACGCCATCGAGGTGAACTGGCAGGACAAGGCGCCGGCGCGAGTCCTGTCATCGGTCCTGTTGACCGGAGACGACCTGAAAGCTTTCAACAGCTTTGAAATACCCCAAAAAGTGGCGCCGCGAACGTTGGATAAACCTTCGATCGCGGGAGGGCGGGCGAAATTTGAGGTGCCCGCCCGCTCCTACGCAGTCATTCAGTGGGGAGCGTGACGTGATCGGACGCAGAGAATTTATTCGCGGCAGCGTGGCGGGTGCAGGCTACTTGTGGCTTAACCGGGCGGCGTTTGCCGACTCCGTGATCGGCGACGACTCACGAATCGAGGTTCTCCTGGGCGAGACTCTGGGAACGATCTCGCCCAACATCTACGGGCATTTCACCGAAAATCTTGGCGGAGTGATCTACGACGGCGTCTGGGTGGGCGAGAACTCAAAAGTTCCCAATGTGCACGGCATCCGCAAAGAGCTGGTCGACGAAATGCGGAAGATCAAGGCCCCGGTGGTGCGCTATCCCGGAGGGTGCTTTGCCGACAGCTATGACTGGAGGGATGGCATCGGCCCCGCCGAAAAGCGTCCCCGGCGAACCAACTTCTGGGCGCATGAAGAGAGTGCCACCGGACCCGCCAACCACAAGTATGATCCCAATCAGTTCGGGACCAATGAATTCATCGAATTCTGCCGGCTGATTGGAAGCCAGCCCTATCTCGCGGCCAACGTCCGCAGTCTTCCCGCGGTCGAATTTTACCGCTGGGTGGAGTATTGCAATTCGCCCGCGGGCAGCACGACGCTAGCGGAGATGCGCGCGGCATCCGGATACTCCGAGCCCTTCGGGGTGCGCTATTGGGGTGTGGGCAACGAATCGTGGGGGTGCGGGGGAAATTTTACCGCCGAGGAATATGCCGTGGAATTTCGCCGCTATACGGCATGGGTGCCGCAGTACGAACAGAAACTGTCATTCGTCGCTTCCGGACCCAGTGACGACAAATGGGATTGGACACGCGGCTTCCTGGAAGAGATTGTGCGCCATTCTCCGGGAGACATCCGTTCCATCTTCGGTCTGGCGCTCCACTACTATGCCTGGAACCTGAGCCGGGGGCGCACCCACAACTGGGTCGAGGGCAAAGGCGACGCGCTCAAATTCGATGTGCTGGACTGGTACGAGCTCCTGCGCCAGGGCGACGTCATGGAGTCTCTGATCAACGGACACTGGCTGGTGATGGGAGAATTCGACCGCGAGCATTCCATCAAACTCGTAGTGGACGAGTGGGGACCCTGGTACCGGCCGGGCAGCGAGGCGACACCCGATGACATCCTCGAACAGACGCCGACTCTCCGGGACGCGCTTTTCAGCGGCCTCACACTGGACACCTTTAATCGCCACCCAGAAAAGGTTGCGATGGCCAACTGCGCCCAGCTCATCAATTGCCTGAACAGTCTATACCTGGCGCATGAGGACAAGTTCTGCGTGACCCCCGTGGGTCATGTGTTTGGAATGTATGCGGCGCACCAGGGTGGGCAGGCCCTGCGGACAATCTTCTCCGCGCCCACGGTAGACTACGACCGCGACGGCAAGCCTGCATCATTCTGGGGACTCAACGGATCCGCTTCGCTACAGGACAAGGGATTGATTCTGACCGTCGTGAATCCGCATGTGAGCGCGGCGCGGGAAACGAAGATCGGGGTTCGCGGCGCAAGTTTGAAATCAGGCTCAGCTACGACCCTGACAAATTCCGACATTCACGCCCACAATACCTTTGCAGAGCGGAACACGGTGAGTCCTCAGAGCAAAGCGCTCGATTTACAGCGGGGAAGTCTCACCTACAGTTTTCCGCCCGCTTCCGTAACCAAGCTGACGCTATCGCTGGAGTAAGAGGCGACGGAGCGGGTGAGTGTCAGCGGCGACCCCAAAATGCATGGCTGCGTTTCAATGCCGTTTTTCCGCCGGCTTCGAAGCGCCCGCAAGCAGGCCGGTTGACTCGCGCAGCACAAGATTGGTTTTGAGCACATAATCCGTACCGTTGGGCGCTGGGATTTCGCGCTCCACTTCAGCCAGGAGCGCATTGAAAGCCAGTCGCGCCAATTCGGGTTGGGACATCTGCACCGAAGTCAGCGGGGGTAACACGAACTGAGCCAGGCGGATATCGTCAAACCCGATCACTGAGAGGTCGCGAGGAATGGAAATGCCGGCGTCATGGCTCTCGCGCATCAGGCCGATTGCGGTCATGTCATTGGAACAAAGGACGGCGGTGGGCCGGACTGGTCCGGCAAGCAACCGGGTGAAGGCCTCCATGCCTCCTTCCATGGTGTGGTCGCCCTCGATAATCAGGTTGGGATCGGACTCGAGACCGATTTCCTGCATGGACCGCAAGAATGCCTGCTTGCGGGCGAGGGCGGATTTCAGCCGCAGCGGACCGGTGACAAAGGCGATGTTTTCGTGGCGAAGCGCGGCCAGGTGCTGTACGGCCTGGCGGATTCCGTTGAGATAGTCGATCCGTATGTTGCTGACCCTGGGACGGGGCGGCCCGACATCGACGAAGACTAACGGCACTTGCCGCAACTTCAGGTTCTCCAGCAACCCCTCTTCCATTCCGAAAGTCATCACGGCGACGCCTTCCACCCTGCGCTCGAGCATCCGTCGGACGGCGATTTCCATGCGCCTGGGATCATTCTCCGTGGAGCTGAGAAGAATCTCGAAGTGGTGCTGGACCGCAATCGTTTCGAAGACCTGAACAATTTCCGGAAAGAAGGGGTTGGTGATCTCGGAAATGATAAGACCGAAAATCCTGCTGCGCCCGGAAACCAAGGCCCGCGCCTGCGTATTCGGATAGTAGCCCAGTTCCTCGACGACGCTCCAGACGCGTTTCGCCAAGGCGGGATTTACGCTGGGAACCCGGTTGATGGCGCGGGACACAGTGGCGGTTGACACCTTGGCCCGTTTCGCGATTTCCCGAATATCCATAAGCCGGGTGTGGGTTGGTGTGCTGCCGGGATTTTAGCATAGCAAACGTTATCCCGGGCGCGCCGCGAGCAAAATCGGCCGGCGCATGCAGGCGGCGGAATCGCGCAAACATGTTTGTTGGTGCGCCATGATTGATAATTTCGCTCAGGGTGTGGCGGGCTGATCTTAGGAGAAGACGAAAGCGGATCGGAGGCCCCTCGATGAGGTATTTTCAATATCGGGGAAACGTTTTCTATCAAGCTGGGTGGAGGCTGTAAATGGGGTGGGATTTCGCCTCTTTCCCTCTGAAATTTCAGGCCTCTGCAGACCGGACCGAGGCAACTGTATGAGCACATCCAATTCCGTGATTGACAAAGGCGGTTACGTACACTATTTTGACTTTTCGGTTGGTAAACGATTACTCGCGAAAAACACGAGTTGATCTCTTAAGAATAAAGCTCACTATGCTGTTGCCTCGGTTGCGGGAAGAGGTGCTGGACGCGAACCTGGAGTTGGTGCGAAGGGGATTAGTGCTTTACACCTTCGGCAATGCCAGTGGCATCTCCCGAGACCAGAAGCTGGTGGTTATCAAACCCAGTGGCGTTCCCTACGAGGCCATGAAACCAGAGAACCTGGTGGTCACCGATCTAGAAGGCAAGATCGTGGAAGGCAATCTAAAGCCCTCCTCCGACCTCGCCACCCATCTAGTCCTCTATCGGGCCTTCCCGGAAATTGGTGGAGTCGCTCACACTCATTCCGAGTATGCGACTTCGTGGGCGCAAGCGCGCCGGCCGATTCCATGCTTCGGCACTACCCATGCCGACTACTTCCATGGTCCGGTCCCAGTCACCCGAGCGATGGCGGACGGCGAGATCGCCTCCGAGTATGAGAAAAACACCGGACATGCTATTGTTCGTGCCTTTGAGAAAGTGGGGTATGCCTCGGTGCCGGCGGTTCTGGTGGCCAATCACGGCCCCTTCGCCTGGGGTCCGGACCCGGCTGCGGCGGCACATAACGCCGTGATCCTGGAGGCGGTGGCGCGGATGGCGTATTTTACCGTCGCCATCAATCCCGGAGCAGAACCAGTCGGCGGCGGGTTGCATGACAAGCATTACTTGAGGAAGCACGGGTCCAGCGCGTATTACGGGCAGGCAAAGGAAAAGAAATGATGCCAGCTTTGGCCATGTTGGTCACGACGCAGCTTGTGCATTTGTCGACGGTGGATTTTGTCATTATTGCCTTCTACTTCGTCCTGGTTCTGGCCATCGGGTTCTACCTGCGCGGACGGGCGAATACCGGCGAAGACTTCTTCATGGCGGGACGCGAAATGACGGCATGGGTGGCCGGCCTCAGCTTTCTTTCGGCCAACCTGGGCGCGCTTGAATTGATGGGCTGGGCGGGATCGGCCTATCAGTACGGCATTCTGGCGACCCACTGGTATTGGATCGGCGCCATCCCCGCGATGTTGTTCCTGGCGCTGGTAATGATGCCGTTCTATTACATTTCCAAGACGCACTCGGTCCCGGGATATTTGAAGCTGCGTTTCGGCGAGCCCAGCCGCGCCCTGTCCGCGATTTCATTCGCCTTCATGACCGTGCTCATGAGCGGCGTCAACATGTTTGCCATGGCCAAGGTCATGCAAATCGTACTGGGCTGGGACATCAATTTCAGCATCTGGGTTTCATCCATCACGGTTGCCATTTATGTCACGCTGGGCGGACTGCGCTCGGCCATCTTTAACGAAGTGCTGCAATTCTTTCTCATCTGGGCGGGCGCGCTGCTCATTCCAATCCTGGGATTGTATGAAGCCGGCGGCTGGGGCCATCTCAAGATACTGATCACGCAGAGAGCTTCGGCACAGTACGTCCATCTGTGGTCGGGTTTGGGCTCATTTACCTCCAACCCGATGGGCATCAACTGGACCGGCATTGTGTTCGGACTCGGTGCCGTGATCTCAATGGGTTACTGGACCACGGACTTCCTGGTGGTGCAACGCATCCTGGCTGCGAAAGACATTCGCAGCGCGGAAATGGCCCCCATCATCGGCGCCGGATTCAAGATGCTGGTTCCGATCATCGTGATCCTCCCCGGTCTTCTGGGTTTGGGCCTGCTGCCAATGAAGCTGGTTCCGGAATCAGTGGCGACGGTCACCGGAGCCCACAGCTACAACGATGTGCTCCCCCTCATGCTGGCCCGCTACTGTGGCCCCGGCCTGCTAGGCCTGGGGATTACCGCGCTCATTGCGGGATTCATGTCGGGTATGGCCGGCAATGTGAGCGCGTTCACGACCGTCTGGACTTATGACATCTACCGTCCGCTGATCAACAGCAAGGGGACGGACCACCACTACGTGAACATGGGAAGATACTCCACGGTATTCGGAGTATTGGTCAGCGTAGGCACGGCGTACCTGGTGATGCGGTCCGCCAGCATCATGGACTATGTGCAGGCCTTGTTCAGCTTCTTCATTGCACCCTTGTTTGGCACGGTCATACTGGGAATGCTGTGGAAACGGGCGACCGGCCCGGGCGGTTTCTGGGGATTACTGTGCGGGACGGTTTCGTCGGTCGGCATGTGGGCCTGGGTCAAGGTCGATCCCAGCGCGCTGCGTTATGTAGCGCTCTCGCCCCATGCCAAAGCTTTGGCTCAAGATATGTACCAGGCGCTCTGGTCTTTTCTGGTTTGCGTGTTCGTCACCGTGGCGGTGAGTCTGGTGACGGAACCAGTGCCCGACAGCCAATTGACCGGTCTGGTGTACGGGCAGACGGAAATTCCCTCAATCGGGGACGTGCCCCTGTACCAGAAGCCGCTTTTCTGGGCTGGCATCGTGGTGGTCGTGTTCTTTGTGCTGAATATTATTTTCTGGTAAGCAGGGACGGGATTTGCGCTACGGAAGACCGTAGGTTTTGACAAACAGAGGTGCGCGGCATGATTTCCATCTGGTTCTTTATCGGTATCTCGCTGGCCGTGAACGGCGCGTTGATTTGTGCTGCAGGAATTTACCAGGTGGTAAATCCTCCAGTGAATCCGAACGTAGTCCTGTTCAACCTGCACGCCAACCTATGGTGGGGCGCCTTGCTTCTAATCATAGGACTGATGTATTGCGTGAAATTCGCCCCGCGGCGGCACGCTTAAGCCAATCGATTTCACAAAGGCAGGATATGGCAACGAAAAAAATGACGATGGGCCTGATTGTGGGTAACCGGGGCTTCTTTCCCGATCATTTGGCCAAAAGCGGCCGTGAGGAAATGCTGCGCGTGTTGACCACTGCCGGCATGGATGTGGTCGCCCTGACCCCGGAGGAGAGCAAGTACGGGGCGGTCGAAACCCGGGAGGAATCCCGGCGCTGTGCGGACCTCTTCAAACGTAATCGCGATCGCATCGACGGCATTATCGTGACCCTGCCGAACTTCGGCGAGGAGCGCGCGATTGCCGACACCCTGCGGTTGGCGGACCTGCGTGTGCCGGTGCTGATCCAGGCCACTCCGGACGATCCCAAGAAGATGACGATCGCGTTCCGCCGCGATAGCTTCTGCGGCAAGATGTCGGCCTGCAACAATCTGCGCCAGTACGGGATTCCGTACTCCATCACCACGCTGCACACCGAGAGTCCGGACTCGCCGGAGTTCGCCCAGGACCTGCAATGGTTCGCGGGAGTTTGTCGCGTGGTGAATGGATTCCGCAATCTGCGCGTGGGAGCGATTGGGGCGCGCCCCACGGCTTTCAATACGGTCCGCTACAGCGAGAAGATTCTCGAATCGCAGGGCATCTCGATCGAAACGCTTGACCTTTCCGAAGTACTGGGCCGCATCGAGCGCATGAAAGACGACGACGACGCGGCGCAGGCCAAGCTGGCCGTAATCAAGAAATATGTGGATTCAAGCGGCGTGCCGGCCCTGGCCTTGATGAAGATGGCGAAGCTCGGCGCCGTGGTTGACCAATGGATGGCATCCACCGAAGTGGCCATCAGCGCGGTGCAGTGCTGGACTTCCATCGAGGAAAACCTGGGCGTGGTGCCCTGCACGGTGATGAGTATGATGAGCGATAGCCTGCTCTCCAGCGCCTGTGAAGTGGACATCTGTGGCGTGCTGGGCATGCATGCGTTGCGGCTGGCGTCGGAAACGCCTTCGGCGCTGCTGGACTGGAACAACAACTATGGCGCCGATCCCAACAAGGCAGTTTGCTTTCACTGCTCCAACCTGCCCAAGCACTTCTTCCGTTCGGTGAAGATGGATTTCCAGGAAATCATCGCGGGCACGGTAGGCAAGGAAAACACCTTCGGCACCTGTGTGGGATTGATCAAGCCGGAAAAAATGAGCTATGCACGCTTCTCTACCGACGACACCGCCGGGAAGATGCGCGGCTACGTGGGCGAAGGCAGGTTTACCGACGATCCGCTGAATACCTTCGGCGGCGCCGGTGTGGTCGAGATCCCGCAGATGCAGAAACTGCTGCACTATATCTGCGAAAACGGTTTCGAGCATCACGTGGCCGCGAATCTCTCGTCGGTCGCGCCCGCGGTATACGAGGCCACCACCAGGTATTTTGGCTGGGACATGTACCAGCACCCGGGGAATAACGGGGCCTGCTGATGGCCATCGTGGCGGGAGTTGACTTCGGCACTCTCAGCGTGCGCGTCTCCATCGTGGACAGCGAGCGCGGACTGCTGGAATCAGCCGTCGCCGATTATCCGCTGCACCGCAAGCGCGAAGATCCTGAATACGCCACCCAATCGCACGAAGATCACATGCGCGCCCTAGCCTCCGCCACTCGCGAAGCGGTGGAGAAGTCCGGCATCCCGGGCGAACAGGTCGAAGCCATCGCGCTCGATACCACTGGCTCCTCTGTGATTCCGGTGGGCAAGGGCCTGCAGCCTCTCGGCGAATACTACCTGTGGTGCGATCATCGGGCCAAGGGCGAAGCGGCGGAGATCACTGCGGCCGCGCATCGGGAGGGGCTGGAAGCCATCCACTGGTGCGGCGGAGTGTATTCGTCGGAGTGGGGCTTTTCGAAACTGCTGCACTGGCTCCGCCACAACCCGGCTAAACGTTCGGAGTTTGTCTCCGCCTTCGAGCATTGCGACATGGTGGCGGCGACGCTGTGTGGCATCACCGATCCCAAGAAGGTAAAACGAAGCATCTGCGCCATGGGCCATAAATGGCTTTGGAACCGGGCCCTGGGAGGCCTGCCGCCGGAGCAGTTTCTGGTTAAGGTCGACCCGCTTTTTGCGGGTGTGCGCGAAAAGTTGAACGGCGAATACGCAGCTTCCGACCAGATCGCAGGAACACTCTCCAAGGACTGGGCAAAAAAGCTTGGACTGAAAGCCGGCATTCCGATTCCGGTGGGCGCCTTCGACGCACACTGGGACGCGATCGGGGCCGGTTGCGGCACCGATGACGTGGTAAATGTGGTCGGAACCTCCACCTGCATCATTGGGATCACGCCGTCGGTCAATCTGGTTCCCGGCGTGTGCGGTGTGGTGCAGGGAAGCGTGCACCCGCTCCGCACCGGGATCGAAGCGGGCCTTTCCGCCGTCGGAGATATTTTCAACGCCATTGCCACCCGCGGCGGCACGGATGTGAAGACACTGAGCCAGGGCCTTGAGAAGTATCGTGCGGGACAAACCGGCCTGCTGCGTATGACCTGGGACAATGGCGACCGCACCGTGCTGGTCAATCCCAACTTACGCGGCATCACCCTGGGCTGGAACCTGCAAAGCACTGCCCAGGACGAGTTATTTGCCGCCATCGAAGGCACGGCGTTTCACACCCGAGTGATTCTCGACCGCATGGCCGCGAATGGCGTGAATATCAAGCGGGTTATCAACGCCGGGGGAATTCCCCAGAAGAACGACGTGCTGAACCGGGTCTATGCCAATGTGCTGGGGCGTCCGGTGCTGGTGCCGAGCAAGAGCGTGACCAGCCTGGGGGCGGCAATTTTTGCATTCCTGGCGGCCGGAACCTTCAAAACCATCGAGGACGCGCAGAAAAAGATTTGTCCATCGCACCGGGTGTTTGAGCCCGACAAATCCGAGCAGCAGGTTTACGAGGAGCTGTATCCGCTCTACAGCAAGCTCTATTTCGCCTTCGGCGATCCCCAGAAGGATTCTTTCGGTGCAGTACTACCCACCTTGATTCGCGTGGCTGAGTCCGTGCACAAGCCGGCGCAAAGCCTGTCATCCTGAGCGGAGCGTTTGCTTTCGTTTACGAAAGCAAACGCGCAGTCGGAGGAGCCCTATCGGCGCACCACGGGCGTAGGATGTACCACGAACCGCGAATTCGCCTTGGCCGTCCGTCGCCCTCTCCTCCGCCGCCCTTTCCCTTCCACGAAACTCTGTCGAGCGGGGCTCGGCTGGGCGGGTAACGGCACCCGCCCATGCGTGGTTCGTGGTGATGCCGCACGAGCGAGGACGCTCGCGCCTACATTAGAATGGGCAGACTTGCCTGGTTCCCTTCAACTCGACCGGCTTCGCGTCGTGCTGGTGTCGTCGCGCAACCCTCTCAACATTGGGGCAGCGGCTCGAGCCATGAGCAATTTTGGTTTTCTCCGGCTGCGGGTGGTGAATCCGTACGAAAAGGCCTTCCGTACGGCGCGGTCCGCGGTCGGCGCCGCTGAACTGCTGGCCGGCGCCGAGGAATACAATAGCGTCGCTGACGCCGTGGCCGACTGTACCCTGGTGGTGGGCACAACTGCTGTGCGGCACCGGGAAGTGCAGCATCCGCTGCGGCGCCTGGAATATGGCGGCCGCCTTATCCGCAAACACATGGCGTCTGGTCCGGTGGCCCTTTTGTTTGGTTCGGAGCGCTACGGTCTCTCGAAGGATGACCTCAGCTATTGCCACTGGCTGATCCGCATTCCCACCCGGGAACAGCACATCTCGATGAACCTGGGGCAGGCAGTCGCGGTATGTCTGTACGAATTGATTCGCGACCGCCGGGCGGCTGGGGCCAGGGAGAAGCAGGCGCTGGCCACGGCCGGCGACATCGCGCGCATTACACCTTTGCTTAGCGACGTGCTGAGCACCAGCAGCTACATGCTTCCGCAGCGGGTGGCCGATACGGAGCAACGAATCAGGCGCATGCTGCGCCGCCTCAAACTTTCGGCCCGGGATGTTGAGGCATGGTTGGGCATTTTGCGCCATATCCAATGGGACATGCGGTCGGGGAAAAAGAAGTCGGAGTGACCTGTCCCTTCGGGATTCTCTAAAACTCAAAATCATTTACACTAAGGACAAATGTCCGACCGGATCGTGTGTTCGTGCATCACTTGTCCCAAGTGCGGAACCTGGGTGGTTGTCGAACGGGAAATGACGCGAGAAACCGACAAGGAAAAGCTGACCGCGACCTGCCCCGGACCCGAGTGCGGCAAGCAATTCTCCTTTGCCCCAGGGGAGACCAAGGTTTTCGAATTACCCATGAGCCTTTTTGAACGGCGCCACTTCTACCGCTCCGAGTTGGCGTGAGCTCGTCCTGCCATTGTCAATTGTGAGGTCGCGCATTTCGCGTACACTTGGCTAAAGTGTCGTTTACGCCGAACGCAACCGAGCCTTCATCCTCCAGCAGCAGGGCCTATCCGCGCGTCGGGTCTTTTCTGCTTCTTGCCATCTGGTTTGGGATCGTTGCCGGCCTGGTGGAGGGCATTGGCCTGTTGCTTTTCCAGAGAATCAACTGGGCGCGATGGGGTCCGACCCTGCATGTATCGGATCCGATCATCTGGATCTCGCCGATCGTCGACCTCATTTTATTTTCTGTTTTGACCCTGGCTCTGTGGGTGGCGGGGCTGCTGATTCCGAAGATCCGTATGATTCAGGCCGCGGTCGCTTTGCTGGCGGCGCTGACCGTGTATGACTGGCTGACGGTGACGGCCCGTCTTTCCCACCTCAGTTGTCTGCTGCTGGCGGCCGGTGTGGGGGCTGCGTTCAGCCGTTGGGTGGCAAAGCATGAGGCTGCCACGGTGCAATTTGTGAAGCAGACGTTGCCGTGGGTTGCCGGGGTTGGGGTGGTGGCTTTGGTCGGAATTCAGGGCGGCCGCTGGCTCCGCGAAGTGAGGGCGGTGGCGAACCTGCCCCCGGCGGCGGCGGATGCGCCTAACGTCCTCATCATCGTCATCGATACGTTACGCGCCGATCATCTCTCGTGTTTTGGCTACGCTCGGGCCACCAGTCCAAATATGGATCGTCTCGCCGCGCAGGGCGTGTTGTTTGAAAACGCCATCTCGGCGTCATCCTGGACTTTCCCCTCGCACGCTTCGCTCCTGACTGGCCGCTATCAGTACGAGCATGGCATGGACAAGATAAGGCGGATGCCGTTGCTGGGGTCGGAGGCTTTCAGTCCCAACGGTCTGCCCACGCTGGGAGAGGCCCTGATGCAAAAGGGATACCGCACCGGCGCTTTTTCCGGCAATCGCACCTTCTTTACTCAAGACCTTGGCTTTGGCCGGGGCTTCGTGCACTTCGAAGACTATTTTCATTCTCCGGCGGACATGTTCGTTCGCACTCTGTACGGCAGAGAGTTTGCCCGCATTTATCTCAACCGCAGTGACAAGAGCAAGGTCAAGCGGGCGCTGCGCTGGCTGGGAATGGATTCTTTGCTGGACAAGGATTCGGAAGGTTCGGGAAAGTACGGGGGCGCACAAGGAGTGCGAAAACGGGCCGACGTGGTGAACCGGGAAGTGCTGCGATGGATTGACAAAGGCGGAAAGCGTCCGTTTCTTGCGTTCCTCAACTATTTCGACGTGCACTACCCTTACGGCGGACCGCCAACCTATCCCAAGCCGGCCTGGGACCATGGTGGAAACATTGGCCAGTACGATGCCGGGGTGAAGTACGCCGACGATGCCTTGGGGCGCCTCATGCAGGCGCTCGACCAGCGGGGGCTGTCGAAAAATACCCTGGTGATCGTTACGGCAGACCACGGGGAGTCCCTCGGGCAGCATGGCCTGAGCTATCACGGCCAAGCCCTCTATTGGGAACTTATTCACGTGCCCCTTGTGATCCGCTATCCCGGTCATGTTCCGGCCGGAGTTCGCGCCGATGTGCCGGTAACCAACTCCACGATTCCGGCCACGGTCATGGAGTTGTTAGGACAGGGTGAAGAGAAGACATTTCCGGGGCCGTCGTTAAGCGCTTTCTGGAAAACGCCGGCGGAGCCAAACTCGCCGGACGTTCTTTCTGAAGTTGCAGAGCACAACATCATTACGGACGAGAGCAAGGCGATCGGAAAACTGGTGGCAACCACTGCCGACGGCCCTATGAAGTCTGTGGTCACCGCCCGGTGGCATCTGATCGTACACAAGGAACTGGGAGACCAGCTCTATGACTGGGTGCACGATCCCGGTGAGGTGCACAATCTGATCTACACTCCGCTGGGACAGCAGGTTACACGAGAGCTGAGCGCGCGGTTGCAAGGACTGATGGCGCGAGGATCGACGGATCGGACGCCCACCGCAATCGCGCTACGCGACGGCGGGTTCAGTGCCGAGGAAAATAAGATTGGACACGGACCCCGCCGAACCATCGACGATTACTACCGAATGGAGGCAACAGCTGGATCCACACTGACAGTCGAGGTCCGTGCCCAGCAGCTTACCCCGGCGATCCGATTGGATCCGGTGATCGCGATCGCGGACGAGAATGGGCAACCCTACCAGACCTGCCGGAACCCGGGCGATGACCACACGCCGCCGCCCGGAATCGCCGATCCAACTCCGAACGCATTCGACGATATCTGCGTGAATGACGACATCAATCCCGGCGTGAATACCAACGCCCGGCTGGAGATTTTGGTGCCGGAAGGCGGCAAGCCTCAAGTAGAATTGAACATACGCGTATCCGACTGGAATGGGCAGGCGGCGGTCCATTTGCCTTATCAAATGGAGGTCCGGGAAGCCGGAGCAGCGCCAGAGCCGGCCAGGACCGCGAGTCAATGAACAGCGGTGTTTCACAGCCGGGAGCTATCCTGCTACTGGGGAATGAAATACAGGCAATGTTAAGATCGTAATTGGTAGTTTCGTCATAGGTTTGAGCCTAAGACCAGATCAGAGGAGCATCATGAGATTTGAACTGCTGGCACTTTACGGTGGTCCCGACCAGGTAATGACGGTGACCTCCGGCTTGGCCAGCCTGCTCGGCCTGCTACTGCTCTTCTGGAACAGGGTAGTGGGAATTTTTTTCAAGGTCGTACGGAAGTTCAGCCGCTCCGCTACGGCCGCCGCCATTGATATTCCCAAAGACACGCCCAAAGGAACTCCGTAATTTCGGGTCCGTTTCTTGCGCAGAAAAGTTATCGTCATCGGTTTGGACGGGCTCGAGCCTGGCATTGTGGAAGCGATGCTGGAGCGAGCCGAGCTTCCGAATCTCGCCAAAATTCGGGACGGCGGCAGTTATACCCGCCTCAAAACAACTTACCCCGCGCAAACTCCCGTGGCCTGGTCGTCGTTTGTGACCGGCACGAACCCGGGCGGGCATGGAATCTTTGATTTCATCTGCCGCGATCCGGAAACCTATCTGCCCGATGTTGCGCTGACCCGGTTCGAGCGGCCCCGGAATATGCTGGCCCAGCCGCGCGTGGTCAACCGGCGACGTGGTGTGCCGCTGTGGCAGACACTCTCGGCAGCGGGTGTTCCCAGCACCATTTTGCGTTGCCCCTGTACTTTTCCTCCTGAAGCCGTGCACGGCCGGATGCTGGCCGGAGTCGGAGTTCCCGATGTGCGGGGCAGTCAGAGCAAAGGCACGTTTTATACCCAAGACAGGGCGGTGGTGGTGCAGGAGAACGAGCAGCTTATTGTTCTCGATTCCGGCGACGAGCTGACGACGCGTGTGATTGGACCACGAAACACCAAGGTATCTCCCGCGGCGGACACGGCGTGCGAAGTGCGAGTCCACGTGGACACGGCGGCCCGCAAGCTGGCGATTCAGACCGGCGGAATGCCCGCAAAAATTGAAGTTCCGGAAAAAGGCTGGAGTGAATGGGTACGATTCAAATTCAAATTCTCCATGCTGCAATCGGTAACGGGAATCGCCCGGTTCTACGTCCGGCAGCTTGAGCCTCATCTGGAATTTTATCTCTCTGCTGTCAACTTCGATCCCGCGGCGCCCATGTTCCCGGTCTCGGCTCCGGCAGATTACGGAAAAGAGCTAGCGGACAAGATCGGATTATTTTCCACGCTGGGCATGGCGGAGGACCACAATGGTTTGAACAATGGCCGGTTGGATGAGGCCGCCTACATGCAGCAGTGTGAACTGGTGCTGGGCGAGCGTGAGCGTGCCATGCGCTTTGAACTGGGGCGCTTCAGCGAAGGTTTCTTTTTCATGCTGTTCGATACGCCGGACCGGGTGCAGCACATGCTCTGGCGTTTCCGGGACCGCGAACATCCCGGTTTTGAGCCCGATCTCTCGCCTGAACTTGCCACCCGAATCGAAGAACATTATCGCCGTTGCGACGGGTTATTAAGCGCTGTGCTGGAGAAGGTCGACGAGAATACCCTGCTGGTCGTGCTTTCCGATCATGGCTTCGGAACTTTCCGTCGCGCTTTCGATACGAATACCTGGTTGTGGGAGAACGGCTTGCTTGCGCTCAAAGACAGCCGCAAGCCGGGCGAAGACTTGGGCCAAGGATTCGCCGCAGTCGACTGGTCGAAAACCTACGCCTACGCGGTTGGACTGGGAGGCATTTATCTCAACTTCAAGGGGCGCGAGAGCGGCGGCATTCTGGAAGAGGGAAGCGAAGCGGAACGGGTGCGGCGTGCCATTCAGACCGGTTTGGCGGAGTTCCCCGACGCCCAAACGCAGCGGGCTGCTATCCGCAGTGTGTCGCGCCGCGAAGAGTTATACTCGGGTGCGTTTGTGGGAAATTCGCCGGACCTGCTGGTAAATTTTCATCGCGGCTTCCGGGTTTCCTGGCAGAGCGCGGTGGGCGGCTTTTCGCATTCCGTGCTGGAAGACAACATGCGCCACTGGAGTGGGGACCACATTGTCGATCCGGAATCGGTCCCGGGCATTCTGTTTATGAATCGCGCGGCCCGGCACAACCACGCGAGAATTATCGATCTGGCCCCCACCGTCCTGACTTATCTTGGAGTCGCAGTGCCCGACACCATGGAAGGCGCGTCGTTACTCTGACCAACATGACTCTGACGACATGAAAATCTGCGTGCTGGGACTGGATTGCGCTGCGCCGGAAATCATCTTTGGTGATGAGCGGCTGGTGAACCTGCGCCGCTTGATGGACCTGGGAGTCTACGGACGGCTGGAGAGCGTGGTGCAGCCCATTACCGTTCCCGCCTGGATGTGCATGAGCACGAGCCAGGACCCGGGTTCGCTTGGCGTCTATGGATTCCGCAATCGCTCGGATCATTCGTATGACAAGCTGGGATTCGCAAACTCGGCTGCCATCAAGGCGCTGGCAATCTGGGACCAGCTGGCGCGCGAAGGGAAGAAGTCGATCATCGTTGGCGTACCGCCAAACTATCCTCCGCGCCGGATAAACGGAATCAGCATCGGGTGTTTCCTCACACCGGACACGGTGAAGAATGACTTTACCGATCCGCCGGCGCTCAAAGCGAAGATCAACGAGCTGGTGGGAGAGTATCCGGTCGACGTAAAAAACTTCCGCACTGACAAAAAGGATTGGCTCAAGGAAGAGATTTTCAAAATGAGCCGCAAGCAGTGGGCGGTGGTGCGCTGGCTGCTGGCCGAGCAGGAATGGGACTACTTTCACTTTGTGGACATCGGCCTCGATCGCATGCATCACGGCTTCTGGAACTATTTCGACCCTGAGCACGTGCAGTTTAAGCCGGGAAACCCTTACCAGGAAGCCATTCCAGAGTATTACCGCTGGCTCGATGAGCAGATTGGCGGCGTCCTCGAACTGCTGGACAACGACACCCTCGTGCTGGTGGTTTCCGACCATGGAGCGCAGCGATTGGACGGCTGGTTCGCGATCAACGAATGGCTGATCCGCGAGGGGCTCTTGGTGCTGAATGAGTACCCGACGGCCTTGACGCCGTTTGAAAAGCTGGGCGTGAACTGGAGCAAAACGAAAGTCTGGAGCGAAGGCGGATACTACGCTCGCGTGTTCTTCAATATGCAGGGACGTGAACCGCAGGGCGTAGTTCCCGCGTCCGAGTACGAAGATTTCCAGAACGAGATGAAAGCCCGGCTGGAGGCGCTGCCCGGCGAAAACGGTCAAGCCATGAAGTCACTGGTATTCAAGCCCCGGGAAATCTACCGCAATGTGCGCAACGTGGCTCCCGACCTGATCGTCCATTTCGGCGAGTTGTACTGGAGGTCTATCGGAACGGTCGGACATTCCAGGCTGCATGTTCAGGAAAACGATACCGGTCCGGACGGCTGCAACCACGCGCAATACGGCATGTTCGTTCTGACTGCGCCAAATTGTCCGCTGAGCGGCGAGTATGAAGGGGCCCGCCTGCTGGATATTGCGCCTACTTTATTGGACCTCGCCGGATATGAAATCCCCGAAACCATGCAGGGGCGTTCGCTGGTTTCCGGGATGGACAAGAAAGGCCCGGGCGGAGGCACGGATGAGGAATCAGAAAGAATAGTCCACGACCGGCTGGCGGGACTGGGATACGTTTAGGCCTTGCCAAGGAACAATCATGTACAAGCCGTTGCTATTTGCCACAACTTTGTTCGCAGCCGGATGCGTCATCGCCTCACTCACCGCCGCGGCCACGGATTCCAAGCTCCCGGCGAAGGTCGGGGCCTCCGCAGTGTGGCAGTTGCCTGAACAATTCGTGACCCTCGCCCAGGCGTCCTGCGATAAGTCAGACGGGTCCGGCATGGCCGAATGTCTTATCGAGCGGATGGCGAAAGCCGGCGCTTCGGCGGATGCGGTAAGCTTCACGCGGGAACTCTACAAACAGAGCCACGGTGAGGTGGGCATCATGACGGGTTTACAGCCCGTTGGCCCTGTCGATATCGCGTGGATTACCTATCCTTTGCGCGCGAATACCAACTATGGACTTCTATTCATCAATGGCGAGCCGCCGATCGTAAACGCCGAGAACCTCAAACTGCTCGACCGGAAAGCGATGGAACAGAGTCCTCAGTTCAAGGACCTCAAGTTCCAATTTCCGAAGGTCGATGTGTGGCCAGGGGACCGCGACGGAAAGACCTGGCCCAACTCGCAGACCGTCCCGAACGGAGGAATACAGTTTGTGGTGGACTATCCGCTGATCAATGGATGCCATGCCTGCGCCCGCGCCGGGTTTGCGCTGTTCACCTGGAACTTCACGGCGCAAGGGAAATTTCTAGGCACAACCTTCGTAGGCATGACACCGCCGCCTCTGAAATAACCGTGCGAGTTTGCGGGGCGGACACTCTTGTCCGCCCTAGAGACTTCCACGCCGGGAATTCGCCGGCAAGTGCTGATTCACCAGGGCGAACACACCATCGCGCAAGAACGGCCCGCCCGCCAAAAGGCCGGAAAGCAGCGACGACCTCCGATTACAGCGCAAGGGCAAATTGTCCAGCGTGCGGACGAAACCGCCGGCGCTGCTGACCAGAGCGGCTCCCGCGGCAATGTCCCACTCATGTTTGGGCGAGAGCGTGAACGTAATATCGGCTAGGCCGACGGATACCAGCGCCAGCTTGTAGGCCACCGATCCCATAGGACGTAACTTCACCGGAGCTTTTTCGAAGCGCTCCCACTCTCCCCGCTTGATTTCGCTCCGGCTGGCCAGGACGATCGCGTCCTCCAGACTGGTGCGCTGGCTGGCACGGGCCGGCTTTCCGTTGTAGGTAACTCCCGAATCGAGAGAACCGAGAAACACCTCCTGGGTAGCAGGATTGCAGATGCCTCCGGCCACGGGAATTCCGTCTTCCACCATCGCAACCGAAACGCAGAACTCGGGAATGCCGGCCACGAACTCACGCGTGCCATCCAGGGGGTCTACGATCCAGACCCGCTTCTTCTCCAGGCGGGACAAGTCGTCCACGCTTTCCTCCGACAGCCAGCCTTCATCGTCGCGCAGCAGTTGGTCGCGCAGCACGGCATCGACCGTCTTGTCGACTTCGGTGACCGGATCGTGGCCCGCTTTGTATTCGGCTTCGATCGCTCCCAAAGTGAAACGGGCGAAGACCTGGCGAGCAGGTTCCAGCGCCGATTGTATTCGGCGCAGAGTTTCGGCCTGGGAAGAACCACTCATGAATGAGTAAGCGCTCCGATTCCTTTGCCGCAAGAAAAACTGCTTGCTCCACGGGACAGGGCGGACCGCCGTCCCCGGGTGGTCTGTGGCTATGCGCGTTCTCCGATGGCACCGAAGAAGCCTTCGCGCTCGAGATGCAAAATAATCTCCTGCGCCGCTTCCTCGGGCGTCAAATCCGCCGTGTTGATGACGACCTCGGCATCCTGCGGCTCCTCATAGGGATCTGAGATGCCGGTGAACTCCTTGAGAATTCCGGCCCGGGCTTTGGCGTAAAGACCCTTGCGGTCGCGTTGCTCGCACACCTCCACCGGGGTGGAGACATGCACCAGGATGAATCCGCCCAGAGGCTCGATCAACCCGCGCACGTGTTTGCGAGTTGCGTCGTAGGGGGCGATGGGGGCGCAGATCGCGATGCCGCCATTCTTGGTGATTTCCGAGGCCACGTAGCCGATGCGGCGAATATTGATGTCGCGATGCTCCTTGGAGAATCCAAGTTCAGACGACAGGTGCTTGCGCACCAGGTCGCCGTCGAGCAAGGTCACCGGACGCCCGCCGGTTTCCAGAAACTTGGTCAGCAGTACATTGGCGATGGTCGACTTGCCTGAACCGGAAAGACCAGTGAAGAAAATCGTTACGCCCTGCTTGTGGCGCGGCGGGTAGCTGCGCCTCAACTCCTGTACTACCTCCGGATAAGTGAACCAGCTGGGGATGTCCCGGCCTTCATTCAGGCGCTGGCGCAGTTCGGTACCTGAAATGTCCAGTACGCGCGCCCCCTTGGGGACCTCGTCAGTAGGGAAATATTTGTCTTGATCTTCGAGGTAAACCATCATGTTGAACGGCACCATGGTGACGCCGATATCGGCCTCGTGTTTTTTGAAGACCTCCTGGGCTTCGTAGGGGCCGTAGAAAGGCTTGCCATCGGTGTCCTTGCCCGGACCGGCGTGGTCACGACCCACAATGAAGTGGCTGCAACCGTAGTTCTTGCGAATCAGCGCATGCCAGATGGCTTCGCGTGGTCCCCCCATGCGCATGGCCAGGGGCAGGAGCGAAAGTTTCACGGTCGCCGGCGGATACTTGGAGGTCAGCAATTGGTAGCAACGGACGCGGGTGAAGTAGTCCACATCTCCCGGCTTGGTCATACCTACCACCGGGTGGATCAAGAGGCTGGCTTCCACTTGCTTGGCGGCGCGGAAGGTAAGCTCCTGGTGGGCGCGGTGCATGGGATTGCGCGTCTGGAAGGCGACGATCCGGCGCCAGCCGAGGCGCGCGAATTCAGCGCGGAGTTCGGCGGGAGTCAGCCGCAGAGCGCGAAAATCATAGTGGGCCGGAATCTGCGTGCCTTCGAGCCGGCCGCCGACATACCAGGGATTGGCTTTGTTCATCACGTAATCGGCGCCGGGATGGGCCGGGCTGGTGCTGTTGAAAACCGCTTTGGCTTCCGCCTTGCGGTCGGGCTGCCAGACCTCTTCGACGTGCAGCACGGCAAGCATCACGCCTTCGGGATCGCGCAGCGCAACTTTGCTGCTGCCCGGCTTCAGGGATTTGGCGAATTCTTCGCTTACGTCCAGCGTGATGGGCATGGGCCAGAGCAATCCGCCGGCCAGGTTCATACTGCTGCAGACGCCGTCATAGTCAGCGCGATTCATGAATCCGCGCAGAGGAGAAAAGCCGCCGCTGAGCAGCAGCTCAAGATCACAGAGCTGGCGCGCCGTCAGGTCCCACGAAGGCCACTCGCGCGAATGGGCCTTCAACTCATTGACGGTTTCCGGTTGGGCGATAAGATCGACAAGTTCTCCACCGTGCGGCGAGGTAAGGTGACTGCTCGAAGTGCTCAAACTCTTTGGCCTCCTGGGATTTTGTGAGATTCCGTGTCAACAACTGTGCGGCATTCCGGCAGGTGCAGAAATCCTGCCAATCATTGATGTAGGGAAGGCCGCGTCCGTTGCGCTATTTCTCCCGCTTCCTGACCGCACTGGAACTCTGGAGCGAGATCGCCGACACGCGTCCGAAAACTGATTGCGATGTATGGCGCCCGTTATGAGGCAGCGTGACCAACTGACACTTTCATAACGGGAAGTGATTTCCAGTTTAGAACAAAATGGGCCCCGCGCTATCGCGACAAGTGGCGAAAATGGAGAGAGTGGCCGAAAACATTCCTGACGAATGGACCCATCTGCGACCTCACCCTCGCCACCGCCTGAGGATAACATCCGAGATAACCGTCAACGTGACCGCGGGTAACAATTCCGACATCGGGTAAAAGATGTAATTAGTTCCGACTGCTCCGGTAGGCGGGGGAAAATTTTTCTCGCCGGGCAATGTTCATGACATGAAGATAAAGCACTTAGCCATGTGTAGCCGATTCCTGAACAATGCCGAAAGGTCGGCAGAGTCGGCAAAAGCGGCGAGACTTCTGTCTCTTCCACAGGACAGATCCTTCCCCAGAGTGTCGGCTGTGAAGGGCACCTTTTTTCGACATACACTCCGAGGCGGCAGGATCCGTCGGCGAATTCTAACGTGTGTCAATATGATACAGAAAACAAACAACTTGCCATGGACCCAGACAACGATTCGCCTCGCCTTACGGTGCGAGATCGGGTCGATGGAAAAATGTCACAAATCTATCGAAAGGGGGAAATCCACGAAGGACTTGGCAGTGTGAATGCTATGAATTTTGGGAGAAACCACTTTGAGGTACGAAATGACTCGGATGCCGCCAGCGGCGCCGTGTTCCAGCTACTTCAATGAACAACTGCCCGATTGGGGCCTGGAATCATTAACTAGGGGGAAGCCGAAATGAACGAGAGCTCGATTCGGCTGGGTCCGCGCGAACAGCAGATTGCCGAGCTGCTGCTCCAGGGTTGCGACAATTCGGAGATTGCACGACAACTCAAGATGGCCCGGCGCACCGTGAAGGCGCACTTTAACCGTCTTTTTTTACGATTTTCAATTACTGGTGGTATCAAGCGAGTCAAGCTCGCAACTATTCTCTATCGGAGGCAATTATGTTCGGAGAAGAGCGTTACGGAAACCGGGTTCCCAGCGAGCGAGAACATCAAGTCATCGAACTCGTTGCCCAAGGACTTAAAAACCGCGAAGTCGCGGACGCCATCGGCACCACGGAACATGTCGTCAAGAACTACCTGCGAATCATCTACGACAAACTCGGGCTCTGGAACCGGGTCGAACTGGCCCTCTGGTACGAAGCCCGCAGACAGGAAGTCCCGGCGCACGCCTGAGATTTTGGAGAGCTGGGAACACAATATCCTCAGTCTCCATCAACCGGGTCCTCGCCGCAATCATTTGCAGCGTTGAACGGGGGACGAGATTCGAGGCCGGCAAAGTTAAAAGACCCTCGCCACGCGAGGGTCTTTTAGTTCATTCCGCTGTTCTCGAAATTCCCTTACAGACAGCCCCGCAATTCCAGGTTGCGCAATTGTTGCGCGGCCTGAGGGGCGCCACGCCTGGCTGCCGCGACTAGCAGAAGCCGGGCCTGATCGCAGCTCCGGGGAACGCCATCTCCTCGCAGGTAGAGGTCCGACAGCAGTATCGCCGCGGTGGCGTTTTGTTTACTGACTGCCTTCCACAGCAGTCTCGCGGCTTCGGAGGGATTACGCCCTCCTATGCTTCCTCCGAGATAGCGTTGCGCCAGCCGCAAATCGGAACCGCCATCCTCCGGCTCCGCCATGGTCGGACGCGAGCTGGCAGCCTCAAGCAAGGGGGTTTTCTGGGCTGCTGGCTGAAACCCTGCCGGTACCGGGGTTGGGCCCTGCACTTCCGGGCTGGCGGAATTATCCTGAGCTTCGAGCGTCTTGGGTTCCAGCGAAGGCGTTTCCGGCGGACGCTTGGTTTCACTTACTGGAGAGGCCGGTGGGAGCGATGCCGCTGGAGCACTCACCTGCGGCCGAGCGCTCGCCGTGGCGGAAGGCACTCTGGCTCGGGGCGCCGACGCCCACTGCAAATAAGCAAAGGCAGCCAGCGCAATCGTGAACGCGCCTGCCATGTATCTCCATGCTCTTCTTGGTGGGACATCTTGCCCAGCCAGGCTGTGGAATGATCGGTCGCGCAGCCACTGTGCGTCGTTTGCGGAGCCTGGCCCATAGCCCCCGGGAATCGGAGGCGTTCCCGCATTTCCCGTCGAAACCGACTGTGCCGGGTCAAGGGTCTTGCCGCACCGGCTGCAGAACTTGTGACCCGGCGGGTTGTGATGTTGGCAGGCCAGACAAACCGGACCCTGAAATTTCGGGTCCCGCGCAGAATAAGGACGATCTGACTTGGCGGCGGGATCCGCGCCCGATTCCCGCTTGATTTCCTCCAGAAGATCACTCACGGCCTGCACGCGTTTCGCCGGGGGATTGCTGAAGTAAACCTTGGCCCAGCGTCCAAGATTTTGCTCCAGAACCGGATTCGTCAGCGGGTTCAGCTCGAGCGCAGACGGCGCTTCCGGCAACTTGTCCCAGACATTTGGCACATCCATCCTCCAGCAGAAACCGTACTAAACATCACACTCTGGGGCGCTGTTGTCAATTCCGAGGTGTGGAAAACATTGTCGCAGGTTCGCTTACGGGGCGAAGTCAGGGGCAGGCTCTTCGGTTCGCCGGTTCAAACTGATCCTGTTGAGCATCTTTTTGGCTGGCAAACTTTCCGTCGGCGGTCTTGCCATACAGGTCACCGCCCGGGCAATAGTAGAGCGCGGTGTGGACGTCAACCCAAACTTGAGTGTCCGGATTCCCCATATAGATAGGGGCGGGCGGAGGCTCGGCTAGTCCCAGACTGACCAGAAGTTTTTCAAATACAGTGAGCTGAGGCGGCGCCAGAGCCTGCTGCTGAGTGTTTTGTTTCAATGCCGCATTTCTGGCTGCGGTAGTTGCGGTCGGGCGAATGCCCCAGCCGGAGATCACCAGCAGAAGGATTACGGCGGCAGCGACGACGTAGACGTTTGCCCGTCGCCTTTGCCACTGTTGCGCCAGCCACTCCGCTCGAGGACCCTGGTGGGACTTTACCGTTTCCAGCCACTGCTGGGCTTTCTTTGCCGAACCCCAGGGGTAGGGCTGAATCGCGTCAGCCGGCGCGGCCGGGTCGGCGGGAACTAGGTCGGCGGGAAACAGATCTGCGGGCACAATGCGGAGTGAATCCCCAACCGGAGCCTCGGCCAACGGCTTCAAATCTGGTTCAGTCTGCGGGGCGGGGTGTGGTTCGATGATGTTCCGGGCCAATGCGGCCGGTTGCGTCGATTCGATTTTCGGCGCAACGCTTGCCGGCAAGGAGGGGGGCAGCGTACTTTCCGTGGCCAGCGGGCTATGCACCACGTTTCCTCCGGAATTTCCATTCGACGGATTTTCCTGCCCATACGGGATGACCCAGGGAGAATCCGACTTGGTCGGGATATTTACGCTGCGGACATCGAGTTCAGGTGGCCTTACCGGACGCGGGGCGCCGCAAATGCCGCAGAACGATTCACCCTCGTCAAAAAAGTCGCTGCCACAGGCGGAACAGGTGTCGCTAACACGAACTGCGCGGGCTTCAACTTTCGCCGCCGGTAGCCCAACCGGCGTTGCTGACGGCTTTTCCGCCACAGCCAGGTCCTCGAGCAACGAGGCGTTTCCCAGGCGTTCGATTTGAGGCTTGATTCTTTCCAGAGCTTCCAACATGCTCTGGCGCTCAGAAGCGAGGGCCTCCTTCCACTGCATCCGGGCAGCGGTTGCCATGGCTTCGCTCAACAAGCCGGCCATGAGTTCCGCGGTACGCAGGTCGGCCTCGCGAAAGGAGTTGGGCCGAGCAAAGCGTAATTCGAGCACACCGGCAACCTGGCCGGCGTGGTAAACCGGCACGGCAATGAAAGCCTTGACATCGCGATTGCGAAAAAGTTCGGCGTGCACATGCAGGCTTGGGGTGACGTCAAGGAAATTCATCGCAGATCCTTGGCTAAGGCAGTCTGCGGACAGCGCAGAATCAGGCGCTACGCGTGTTCCCGCGTCAATGGCAGCGCTGCCCGTCGCAGCGCGATAAAAGAGTTGGCCCTTTTCGATGATCCCTATGGCTGTGCCCGAAGCGTTGGTAATTTTCTGCACTCGCTGGGCAACAAGTTCGGCTGCCGCGGGCAAATCCAACTGCATGGTTTGGATCAGTTTCTGGGTTTCTACAATGGCGGAGAGGTTTCCCGCGAAGTCTGCCCGGCCTTCCTTGCCCCGCAAGCGATCATTGTGCTCTTGGAGCACATAGGCTGCCGAGAGAAGTTGCTGAAACGAAGCCTCATCAAGGAGAGGCTTGCGTTGCGGGCTGGTGGCAGTTTGAGTCACTAGAGCGAGCACCCGGCCAGCCGGGGAGAAACCCCGGAGATTCTATTGTAATGCAATCCACAAACCAATCCGCCTTACCAAAGCTTGCACTGAAGTTTCCAGGGGTTTGATGGCGGCCTGGGTCATCGCGTTCGACCTTAATCCTAAGTGGCTGGAAAATAATGGCTTTATCCATTTCGCCCTGAATTATTCCCAGAGTTCCCCATGCCCGCGCCGGGTGGAGCGACTCTCGCGTCGCGCTTTCTCTTTGAAAGGAGTGCGCAAAGTTATGCACTTTGCACTAAGTCACAGAGCTTCGCGGAATCGGTTCGGTGAAGCACGGAGGGCCGCGATTTGCACCAGGGCTTAGGCAACTGTCAGTGTTGAGCGGGCTGGACTATTTGAGGGCGTACATACTGGTCGCTCAAATAAAAGTGAACCGCCGGAGTGATGATCAGCGACAGTACCATCGAAATCGAAATCCCACCGATGACGGCAATGGCAAGAGGCTGCAACATCTGGGAACCGGCGCCCAGAGCAAAAGCCAAGGGCAGCATTCCGGCGACGGTAGCGAGTGCGGTCATAACGATCGGGCGCAGACGACGGCGGCTGGCTTGCAGCATGGCGTCCTCCGCGGAGAATCCGAGCCGGCGGAACTTCTGGTCCGCGTCCAGCAACAGAATTCCATTCTTGGCAACGATGCCTACCACCATGATCATTCCCATGAAGGATGCAACGTTGAAGGTCGTGCGGGTGAGGACCAGGGCCAGGAAGACACCGGAAGTCGAAAGCAGTGCCGAAGCTAAAATCGCCAAGGGCGCGGCGAACGATTGAAACTCAAACAACAGGACAATGAACACCAGGAGGATGGCCAACACGAATACGAATACCAAATCGCGGAATGACTTCTGCTCTTCCTTATAAGTCCCACCGTATTCGACTCGAATACTGGAGGGCAGATGCAATCCATCGACTGCCCGTTGCACTGCCGCTACCCCGCTGCCCAGGTCAGTGCCTTCCAGTCGGGCCGTGACGGCGACGTCGCGCTGCAGATTCTCGCGGCGGATTTCGATCTGGGGCGGAAGCTCAGTGATGGTCGCCAGCGATCCCAGAGTCGCTGTCTTGCCGCTGCTGCTGGTCAGCAGTGTGTTGCTCATGGTCTCGAGTGAAACTCGATTGCTTGCAGGAAACCGCACTCGCACCACGTACGCCCGATCATTGCTCACTACCGGGGTCGCCGCCGGCTTGCCCTCCAGTATCGCGGCTGCATCAACGGCGACCTCCTCGGGCGTGAAGCCGGCGCGTACGGTGGGACTGGGGTTGACCTGGAACACGACCGCGGGTCCGCTGATGGTATTTTCAATGCCGTTGAGAACATCCACCACGCCTTTTACCTTTCGGATCGCACTGGCTACCTTCGGCGCCCAGGTCTGGAGAGCCGCGGGATCTTGCGAAAACAATTTGATCTCGACGGGTTCCGGAGCGCTGGTCAGATCGCCGATCATGTCCTGCAACACTTGCACGAACTCAACGCGCACCGCTGGTTCCTGGGCCGCGACTTTGGCGCGGACGTCTTCGATCACTTCATCAATTGCGCGGCTGCGATCTTTTTTCAGCTTCACCAGAATATCGCCGCGGTTTGCTTCCGTGACCGCCGCCAGGCCCAATTCCAGGCCGGTGCGCCGGGAGCTGCTCTCGACTTCAGGAATGCCGTTCAGGATTTGCTCCATGGCCTCCACCATGCGGTTGCTTTCCGCCAGCGAAGTCCCGGCGGGCGTCCAGTAATCCAACGTGAAGCCGCCTTCGTCCATCTCCGGCATCAAGTCCGAGCCCGAATATCGATAACAGGCATAAGCCACCGCCACCAGCGCCAGGCTTAGAACGGCGAGCCATATGGGTCTGGCCAGGGCCCGCCGCAGCCAACGTTCGTGGAAGTCCACAACCTTCCGGAAGAAGCTGCCGAGAGAAGCCTCTTCGCTGGCGAGTAGGCGCTGGATCGACTCTTCTTCCGGCACCGGTTCGACAGGGCCGGACTCCGTGCCTTTTCGTTGATGGATGAAGTATTGACTCAGGTTCGGCGTCCAGGTGAGGGCCAGGGCCAGCGATGCCAGCAGGGACACTCCCATGGTGACCGCCAGGGCGCGGAAGAATGTTCCCGTAACCCCGGTGATCGAGATCAGCGGCAGGAACACGACGATGGGCGTGACCGTCGAACCGATCAATGGAACCGTGATTTCCTGCAAAGCGCTGTGAATTGCCTGCAGCCGTCCCTGCCCGGAATCACGGTGGATGACAATGTTTTCGACCACTACGATGGCGTCATCGATCACCAGCCCCACCGCGGCGGCCAGGCCACCCAGAGTCATCAGGTTGAAGCTTTGGCCGAGCAGCTTGAGGGCAATGAACGTTACCCCAATGGTGACTGGAATCACTAACCCGGCCACGACTGAGGTGCCCCAGTCGCGCAGGAAAACCACCAGAATGATGGAAGCCAGAACCAGCCCCAGCAAAATCGCGTCGCGCACGCTCTTGATGGAGTCGCTCACAATGATCGACTGATCGTAGAACGGACGAATCTCGATGCCGGGGGGCAGTGATTTGCGAATCTCCTCGACTTGAGCGTGAACTTCGTCCGCGACGTGCACGGTATTGCTGTCCGGCTGCCGGTTAATGTTGAGCAATACCGCGGGCTTGCCGTTGGCGGTGACGATGGTATAAACCGGCTTGACTCCGGGCGCCACCGTCGCCACGTCTCCGATTCGCACCGGGACGCCGGCGGGAGTGTCCTTGATTACGATGTCCGCGATCTGTCGTAGGGTGCGCACCTGGGCGCTGACCAGCGCCAGCACCAGTTGGTGGTTGCGATCGAGCAGTCCCGGCGAATCAATCATGTTGGTCCGCCGCATCGTTTCCAAAATGTCGGTGACGGTTACGTTTGCGGCCAACAGTTTGGCGGCATCGGGCTGAATGTAAAACTCGGGCTCCTGCCCGCCTTGCACCAGAACGGTGGACACCCCGTCCAGCCGGTTCAGGCGTGGCTTGATGTCATATGTGGCCATCTCCCAGAGCTGGGTTTGCGGAATGGTGGCGGAAGTAAGGCTGTATCCAATGATGGGAAAACTGGCGAAGGTGAGGCGGTTCGCTACCACCGTTGCCGTGGGCGGCAGGTCAGGTTGGACCCGGGAAATCGCGGCGTTCACGTATTGCAAGGTCTGGAATATGTCCACATTCCAGTCGAAAAAGAGATCAATCTCCGCCGATCCGCGGCTGGTAATCGAGCGCACATCCAGCAGCCCGGGAACGCTGTTGACCCCTTCCTCGAGGGGACGCGTGATGGTGACCATCATCTGATCGGTGGGCATGACGCCGTTGTCTACCGCGATCAGGACGCGGGGAAAGTTGGTGGTGGGAAAGACGGCGACGGGAATGGTGAAAGCCAGGTATCCACCCAGCAGCGCCAGGGTCACAATCAGAAAAATCACGGATTTGGAATGGCGCGCAAACCAGTACGAAGATTCCGGAGGAGTCGCAGCCCCTTCACTGCCGCTATTTGTCATCCGGATTTCCGCTCCGATTGTCAGGTTGTCCAGCCGCCTGTGCGTGCGGGAGGCTCTCGGCTTTGATCCGGGTGTTGTCCGGCAATCCGTAAGCTCCCGACGCGACGATCTGATCGCCGGCTTGCAGTCCTTCAATAACCTGAACCTTGTCGCCCTGCCGCAGGCCCACTTTTATGCTTCTCTGGTGCGCGCGACTGTCGGCGCTGACTTGCATCACCGAGGCAGCGCCGTCCTGCGCGGTAAGCAGCGCCACAGCCGGGATGACCAGGGCGTTTGGAATGGTCTGCGCCAGCATGGAAACTTGCACGCTGGTGCCGGGTTTCAGCCGTTGATCTAAATTCTTGGCTTGCACCCATATCTCGACCGTGGTGCTGTTGGGATCAAGGGCCGGGCTGACCACGGTGATCCGGCCTTCGACGGGATTCGCTGCGCCTGGCACGACGATGCTGGCCGGGTCGCCGACTTTGAGCAGGGCAGCTTCGGGTTGCGGGATGTGGGCGCGGGCGATCACTTGGGAAATATCCATCACCGTAAGCAAGGGCGTGCCGGCTGCAGCCATCTCGCCGGGATAAAGCGGACGATCGGCTACCACGCCGTCAATCGGGCTGCGGATTTCGGAATAACTGAGCTGGGCCGCCGCGCCCAGATACTTCCCTTTGGCCGATTCCAGTTGGCCGGCGGCGGATTTCAGCTGCTGCTGTTTGCCGACCTTCATCAGCGCGTCGAGATGCTGCTGTGCGATCTCATACTGGTTCCGTGCGTTGGTCAGGTCCACTCCGGCCTGGTCGAGCTCTTTGCGAGGCATGGCGCCTTGCTTAAAGAGATCCTGGCGGCTGTTGTAGATTTTCTGCTGGGCAGCCAAGAGTTGCTTGGCGGCTTGCGCATCGAGTTGGGCCTTCTGAACTTCCTGGGGGAGAGCGGAGACGGTGGTGGTTTCGTATGCGGCCTGGGCCTGGTCGTAGGAGCCCTTGTTTTCCTGGGCAGCGGCTGCAAGGTCGCTGTTCTCAAGCACGGCCAGCAACTGGCCTTTGCGCACGCGGCTGCCACGTTTGATATAGAAAGTCTTGACCGGCGCGCTGATCTTCGGAGTGATGGCCGACTGTTGCAGGGGGAACAGGATGGCCTCGGCTGTGACCGTGCGTTGCAGCGTTTCATTTTTAACCGTTACTACCTGCACCGGGACCGCGGGTTCTTTCTCGGCGGAATTGCTGGAGCAGCTGAGGAGAAGTAAAGGGAGGACAACTGCGCAAGTTGCGCGGCGTCGATGCGAAAGATTGCGCGGGAACATCCCGCCCTGTCTCTCCAAAGAGCGCAGAGACGAGGACGGGGCACCATCACGTTTTTTTGTTTGTGGTGTCAGAAAGTTCCTGTCAGGGTCTGCAGGTTCGCCAGCGCGAAGCGAAAGCGCGATTGGCCGTCGCTAAAGGCATTGCGCGTAAGCGTGGATGTATTTTGCGCGTCTACTACTTCCAGCACGGTGGCTTCTCCCGACTGATAGCGCAACGTGGTCAGGCGCAGGCTCTCCGCAGCCAATTCCGCCGACTGGCCCAGAGAATCCAGTTCGGAGCGGGCTGTCTGTGCCTCTTCATACAAAGAGCGCAACCTGGCCAGCAGCTGCCGCTGAGTGAACGTGAGCTCCACCTGCGCCTGCTCGCGCAGCAGACTGGCCTGCTTCAATTTGCTTCGATTCGCGCCCCAGTTCCACACCGGCACTTGCAACGTAGCCGTGGCAGCGTATCCGAGATTACGCACCGCCAGTTGTGAAACCGGATCGAACTGGCGAGTCGCAAAACGGTTGGCGTCAATGCCATAAAGATAGTCCAGTTTGACTGCGGGCAAGAAACCCGACCATGCGACCCCAACTTCTTGCCGGGCTTCCTGGAGTGTGCTTATTGCGACGCGCAATTCTGGATTCTGACGGACGGCCGCAGCCTGGACTTCGGCAAAGGATGGGAGCGGCTCGGGAGTCTGCAGATCATCCACGACGCTGAAGCGTTCGTTGAAATCCGGGAAGATGAGCACCGCCAGGTCCAGCCGGCTGCGATTCATTTCCAACTCTGATTCCTGGAGATCGCGCTGCTGCTGCTGCGACTGAATCTGGGCCTTGATCACATCCGAGTGGGCCACTTCGCCGCCCTGTTCGAGCTTTTGGCTGATATCGAGAAAGCGCTGGCCCTGGGTGGCGGCGTGCTGGGCCGTGGCGTACTTCCGCTGCGCCACCACGAAGTGATAATAGGCTTGCACAACCGTCACGACCAGGCCACGAGCAGCGATTTCGGAGCGGGCCCGGGCGACGCTTTCCGCGGCCAGCGTGCGCCGATATTCCGCGATCCCTTGCAGGGAAATGTCCTGGTGAACATTGCCCTGGCTGAGGTACTCGTGCACTCCATTGGCGCCCACAAATCGCCCGGTGGACGTGCCATTCCCCTGGGTGTAGAGAAAGCCCGCGTTGTAGTTCGCGCCGGGCAGCAGAGCGGCGCGGCCTTGTACCCGGTCTTCTCTCGCGGAACCGTACGCGGTCAGGGCGGCGTGATACTCCGGATCAATCTTTCGCGCCCGGGCGATGGCGTCCTGCAGGGTCACGGTCAGCGGCGCGGCGCTCGCGGCTTGAGTCGGGTCATTGTCGGTCTCGGTCGCGTTGAGAGTATTTTGGGCGGCTGCCAGCGAAAGCAGGCTCGACATTGCGAGGACCAATCTGAGACGATTGCCGATCCCGCGACTGCGAAAACAATTTGACATACGTTTCACCATGGGTACAGGGTGGCGAACCGCAGATCATACGGGAACCTACCTTAAGCGAAGCTGAAGGCCGCGTATTGGCAGGTCCGCAGGGTTATGGCTGATAGGGCAGGTCCACCGTCATGCGGGTGCCTTCACCCAGGGTGCTCTCCGCGGCGATGTTTCCCCCGTAGGCTTCGACCAGGGCTTTGGCGATGGCCAGACCCAGGCCAAACCCGCCAGTGGCCCGGGCCCGGGAGTGGTCTCCGCGATAGAAGCGCTCAAAAATCTTGGGCAGATCAGCGGCGGCAATGCCGACGCCGTGGTCCTGAAAAGTGATCCGCGCCTTATCGCCGGCACGGGCCACCGCCACTTCGACGGAGGTTCCCTCGGGACTGTAACGGACGGCATTCTCCAGCAGGTTGGTCCACACCAACTGCAAGTCCTCGGGATCGGCGCGGAAGGGAACCGGGCCGTTACTCGCAAAATGGATGGTGGTGTTGCGCGATTGAGCCAGACTTCGAATTCGCTCCACCGCTTCTTCGCAGGTAGAGTTGATGTCGATTACGTCGAGCTCGCGCCCTTGCGCACTCTGTGCCCATTGCTCCGCCCGGGCCAGCCGCAGCATCCATTGCAGCAGTTGCTCCAAGCGGTCCAGGTCCTGGAGCGATGCCTGCAGGCCGACGCGATATTCTTCCGAGCTTCGGGGACGCTGCAGCAGGGACTGCAGCGTGGACTTCAGCACCGCCACCGGCGTCTTCAGTTCGTGCGCGGCGTTTCCCACGAATTCCCGCTGTTGGGTGAAGGAGTACTCGAGCCGGGCCAGCATTTGGGTCATGGATTCGGTCAGGGGACGCAGTTCTTCGATTTCTTCCGCCTCCTTGGGCGGCTGAAGCTTCCAACTCTGGATTGAAACCAGAGCGGCCTGCCGGGCCAGGATCTGCAGCGGCAAGAGACCGCGCCGAATCTTCCATGAGGCCAGCCAGGTGGTTGCGCCCAGCAAAAGCAAACTGGCGACGGCAATCGAGGCTCCCGCCACCTTTACTTGCTGCCGTATGCGCACGGTCGGCGAGGCATAGACAATGGTCAGGGTTTGCGGACGGAACGCCGCGCCCTCTTCGCGATCCAGCACCGGGACATGGGTCATACGCAGGGCGTGATAGGGAACCCCGGCCCAGGTGAAATTCCAATGCTGAGCCGGGCCGGGCTGGAACTGAAGACCTTCAGGCCAATCTTCGGACCGGGTGAGAAATCCGGTGCGGTCGGCCCAGACCATGAACTGATCGGGATGATTCGGATCAATCGACTCGGGTAGCAGGCTGTTGTCAAAGTACACGCGCCCGCTGGCATCTTCGGTATAGCGCACCAATACGGCCACGCTGGTGGCATGGGCCTGCATGCTGGTATCGAGCGTGGAAATCAGGCGCCAGTAGGTGACCACCACTCCTATCACCATCAGCCCGGCGGTGAGGATCGCCTGCGAGATCAATACGGAAGCAATGAGGCGTCGTTGGATGGAATCGCGCCGCATGTCAGTTCTTTCGCATATCAGTCCTGCAACATGTAGCCCTGGCCGCGTAGGGTGCGGATCAGTTGCCGCGATGAGTCCTGATTAAGTTTGCGGCGCAGACCTGAGATATAGACTTCAATCACGTTGCTGAATTTCTCCCAGTTGTAATCGTAGAGGTGCTCCAGCAGTTCGGTTTTTGAGACCACAGCGCGCGGCCGGTGCGCCAGGTACTCGAGGACGCGATATTCCATGGCGGTCAGGGTGATTGCCCTTCCACCCCGCTTCACGGTGCGGTTGGCGGTATTCAGTTCGAGATCGCCGATGGTGACCACCGGGGAGGAGTGGCCCTTGCCGCGGCGGACCAAGGCTTTGGTGCGCGCCAGCAGTTCACCCAGATCAAACGGTTTGGTCAGATAGTCGTCGGCTCCGGCGTTGAGCAAGGCGACGACGGATTCCTTGTCATCACGCGCAGTCAGCACCAGGACTGGCGTGTGCTGTCCGGATTGGCGGATTCTGCCCAGCAATTCCATTCCATCCAGCTTGGGCAGCATGAGGTCGAGCAGCACGACGTCGTAAGGGTTCGATTCCGCCAGAAACAGTCCCTCCTGGCCGTCGGAAGCAATGTCCACAGCATAGCCGGCGCTCTCCCGCAAACTGCGGGCCACGTTCTCCGCTAGCCGGACTTCATCCTCGACCACCAAAACGCGCAATGGGTCACTCCTGCAGGCGATTCTATCCGTGATCGGGCCTGTTTTGGGACACACGATCCCAGTTCAGGCTTAACCCGCCGGGCTCGACAGATGGGTCATAGACCAAAATGCAGCATTCACAAGGGTTTGTCCCTTCGTGTGCGGTGGCGAAGCTTTGGCGAATAAGTTGCTTCTCATGCTGGCGATCGCAACCGACTCGAAATCGCAACTGCAGGCCAGCGATCAGAACGGAAACGCCATGCTCAGCCTGAACCATATCAAGATTACACCGCGCGATGAACAGGTGCTGCAGTTGCTCATTCAGGGCTGCAGCAACAAGGAGATCGCGGCGCAACTGAACATCAGCCCGAGGACGGTCAAGCAGCATCTGCGAACCCTGTTTCTCCGGGCGGGAATCCGGGACGGCAGGAAGCGCGTCAAGCTGGCGACGGCGATGTTCGTAAAGGAGCAGATGAAACATGCAACCCCGTGAACGTCTCACCGCAAAGGAAATGCAAGTCGCGGTCCTGGTCTGGGAAGGCCAGACCAACCGCGAGATTGCCAGGGCCATTGGCACCACGGAACAGGTAGTGAAGAACTACCTGCGTAACACCTTCGACAAACTGGGAGTATGGAGCCGTCTGGAGCTGGCCATCTATGTTGCCCGACACGGCGGCGAGAGATGGCGCGAAGAACTTGCCATGCGGCCGATGGATGTCTTGTCCGGGACGATTGCTTCTTGATGGGAATAGGCCTCAACCGAGGAGCACCCGGCTCATCTGCCTGTCGATGGACCAGAAGGCTGGGCTACGTTCCTTGCGGTGTCGCGCGAATACAGCCGGAAACCACCGGGCCGCAGCGGGGAAAAAGGCTGCAAAAGCTTGCATTTTGCTCTGGGGCCATCTTTCGGGATATGTCGTAAGTCATTGATGACTAATGACCTATATCCATCCCTCGGGCGGTTCGATCCCGGCAGTTCAATTGCATTCCTCGAAGCGGGGCATAGTCCCAGGACCCTTCGGCGTTTTGCTAAGCCAGCCAGAAGTCCGACCCCACGAGGCAATGATGGCGTACAAAGAAACGTTTTGGATGGCTTGCGACTCGACCGAACAAGTGCGAGCCGAGTTTGGTCCTTTTCACACCCGCGCCGAGGCCGAACAGGAAGCCAGGAAGCTGGCGTTTGGCTACCTGCTGCGTTACGAGCATATTATCGGTGACAATGAAGACATCCAGGAAGTGCGCTGCATCTTTGTCGAGCTGCCCCCGGGCCCGGTCGCGGTCCCCTCTCGCCTGATTCGCAAGCTCCACACCCGCTGCGCCAGCTGCGGTGAAACCGCGATTCATGATGAAGCCTGGCAGGCCGAAGTGTGGGCGGATATCCACGAATTCGAACACTCGCGCCACCGGGTACGTCTTTTCGAGCAAACCCGGGCCGACGGCCTGAAGGAAATCGCCGACTGGCGCGACACCTGTGCCTGAACCGAAGTTTCAAGGTTTCATGAGTCTCAGTTTCAAGGTTTCACGTTTCAAAGTTTCAAAACCGAAAACCCATGAAACCTTGAAACGAACAACTTGAAACCCTGAAACCCTGAAACCCTGAAACTTTGAAACCTTGAAACCTGCTTTTTTGCTAATCTGTTAACCGTGACATCGCCCTTGGACGGACTGTTCCGGATAAAATCATGATGCTGGTCATCTCGGTGCTTTTGGCGCTAGCCCCATTGCTAGGCATTGTCTGGATCGTGGTGTACGGTTCGATCGCCACCGTGGACGGGCTGTTCATGTCCCTGATCATGCTGGCTATGTCGGGCATCGTGGGCTTGAACGTTTTGGTCGAACTGCGGAAGAAACAGACCGGGGCGGGGAGCTCTTCCACGGCGAGCGCGGCCTCTCCAGGCGGGCTCAGGCAGCGCGGCAAAGTGAAGAGCGTCCAGTTCTATGAATCCGGCGTGGGCCAGCCCAACAAGTCCATCGTGACCCTGTCCGACGGTGGTAGTGAGTCAAACCTCCTGGTGCTTGAGGGAGACATGCGAAATGCCCTGCCCGTGGGCCAGAAGGTTGAAGTCACTTTCCGCAAGGAGAGCGGCCACAACGTGCTGGTGGACGTTGACTATCCCTAAAGAGATTACGAACGTAACTGTAGAACCCGCCTTTCCCTCCCTCTGGCAGCCTGTCTTGCAGTACAAATTCTAAGGACGAGTGTTCCAAATCCAGGAAAGCTGTGTGTGCCTATAAGGAGGGGAAATGTCGCAGCCGGGTGAAGATCGCACCATGCCGCCCTCCATGTTGGTGCGTGCGGACGAGATTCAGCAGCAGATTCAGCAGCTTTCGGGCCGCGACCTGCAGCTCTGGTCAATCGGAATTCTGGTGATGCTGGTCCTGACTTCGGGCCTGCTGGCGCTGATTTTGCCCAACCTGGTGTGGTCGCAGCTTTTCGCCCACGTCGACCACTTCTATCTGCCCCAACTCTTCTTTGGACTGATCTCGCTGGTTCTGTTGTTCAACATTTATCTGTTATCGCAAAAGCGGACCCTGAATAACACGCGCCTGGCCCTGATTCGCGAACTGGTCCTGAACGAACGGTTGGAAAGTCTTTCCCTGATTGACCCGCTCACCCAGCTGCTGAACCGGCGGGCCTTGAATGAACTGGTTCCCCGCGAAGTCGCGCGCTCCAACCGGATGGGCAGCAGCCTGACTTTCATGGCGATTGACCTGAATGGGTTCAGCGCCATCAGCTCCAAGTTCGGAGCGCTCGAAGGAGACAAGGTCCTGGTTGAGTTCGCCAGGATATTGAAAACCGTGTTTCGTGGCGCCGATCTCGCATTCCGTCAGAGCGACGACCAGTTTCTGATCATGATGCCGGACACCAAAGAAGAACACGCAGACTTCCCGGTGCAGCGAATTCTCCGCGAAGTGGACCAGTGGAATCTGACCAGCAAGAAGGGCTACGAACTCTCGTTCAGCTGGGCTCTCGCGCCCTACGTTACTGGCACCGACGCCGAAGATGTCCTGCGCGCGGTCGACCGCAAGATGTATTCCAAAAAGCACAACCTGGTACCGGTTTTCTAAGGCGCACTGCGCTGGGTCTCGACCTGCCCCTTCAACCCTTGGATTTGGTTTGTTGTGCGCCTCAAGAA
>JBOGLD010000024.1:0-13398 GCA_050745885.1 Terriglobales bacterium | reverse complement strand
CCCCGTCACTGGGTGGCTTCAGGTTCACGCCCCCGATCTCGACATCAAGCGTATCTTCCTGGGGTGTGACGATCAGGTTGGCGCCGTAACTACGCAGCTCGCGGCTGATCTTGTCGCCGATGTCGGTGGCCACGGCGATCATGGCCGTGGCCACGCCCACACCCAGCATGATGGCAACTCCGGCCAGCAGTTTGCGGCGCTTCTGCCGCCGGAAGGACTCATAAAGTAGGCGTAGGAACATGGGTCAGGGTTTGAAAATGTGAGCGCCGGCCGCGACGTCGGCCTCGCGGATGATGACCGCATCCGCGGTCTGTTCCGCGCGCAGGGGAATCGGATTGCAGCCGCCGGTCATGCCCACGGACTGCGCGTTGATCGGCGCCGCACAGTTCTTGCAGATGACCCCGTTCGGCCCTTTGTAGAAACCCACTGGTCCGCAAATCTGGCAGGCGTCGAACACAGTTGCGATTTTTCCGTCCGGCTTCTTGTACAGCCAGAAACGGACCTCGGTACCATTTTCCTTGGCTGAAAAGCGATGAATATCACCGTCCGCCACCTGCGTGATCGGAATGCTCACCTGTCCGCCCTGAAAAGTCACCGCCGTCGCGGGCGAGAGCTCGCTCACGCTTTTGGCGTAAATGAACTCTGCCGTGACCATGAGGATGAACAGGAACGAACTGGCATAGACCGAAACCATCCACAGGCGTTCGCGACGGGCGCTCCACTGCGCCTTGCGCCGCTCGGCGGCAGAGTCGGGCAGGGCAACCGGCTGGCGGCGTTTAGCCTCGAACAGCACCATCAAGGCCGCCAAGGCGATGATGGTCACAAAAAAGAACAAGTCATTGCGCACGATCGGACCGACCAGCGCCATCTCCCTGCGTGAGGAGGGCAGCACTCCGTTTTCAGAAAGCTCATGGAGTCCGGAAATGATCAACTGGGCTGCCACAAAAAACAGAATGGCGGTGGTGACCCGAAAGAATTTCTGCAGGTTGACGCGCACGCTGCCCTTGACGAACATCACTCCGAACACAATGGCCACGATCACGCCGGACAGTGTGCCCAGAAAGCTGAGCAGTTCGGTAGAGTTCAGCGACACGGCCCCCAGGATAAGGACAGTTTCCACGCCCTCGCGCAGCACCATAAGGAAGACAAACAGAAACAAGCCGAAGCGCGCATTGTGGCCGGCCAGCAGGCCGACTTTGCCTTCGATCTGTCCTTTGAGGGCGCGGCCCGTCTTCATCATGAAAACGATCATGGTGATGACGAAGAAGGCGGCGATCAGCATGATCCAGCCTTCGAAAATGTCCTGATTCCATTGGGTGCGCGACAGCAGAATCGCGATCCCGATGCTGCCCAGAAATGCGGCGATCAGAGCGGTGAAAACGGACCTGCGCAGCTCGGGCCGGCCGATCTTGGTGAGATAGGCCAGGGTGATGCCGACGATCAGCGCGGCTTCGACCCCTTCGCGCAAGGTTACGATGAATGCCTGCAGCATCTGTGGAAAAACCTCACTCTTGCAACTGAGTTGCAATTAACACCGCAACTACCACTCCGCTAAGAATAGTCTCCCCCTGGTGCAAGCGTCAACGCAGCTCTATTCCGTCGGCCCAATCCAGCAGGCCTTTGCGATCTTTGCGGTACCTTTGCGCCCTTTGCGTTTAAAGATTTTGCGTGATTTGCAGCAAGATCAAACGCTTAACCGCAAAGGACGCAAAGGTACCGCAAAGGTCGCGAAGAAGGCGGTATGAATGTGACATCGCTGATCTCAAGACTGGCGCTACAGGTGCTTGAGGAATTGTTTTACTTCTTCCAGCCGCGGGAACAGCCTCTCTTCGGCCTGGAACTCGGCGGAGTGCACGCACCTGCGGCTGCCTCGCAATCTTACGGGGTGCTTGAGGTGGAGCATCTCGTGATACACGATGTACTCGACGGCGCAGCGGGGAACGCGCGGCTGATCGAAGATACGGCTCACGACGATGGCATTATGCGCGGGATCATAGTGGCCGAGGCTGTTGCGGGCGCGCTCGCGACTCCAGGTCATTTGCGGACGAGCCAGCAGACCGTGGAAAAACCGCGTATTGAGGTCTTCAAACACAGCTTCCAGGTCGTAGGTGCGGCCCTGGGCGGAGTCGAGATGCTTCCGGCCCCGCATTTGGCGCACCAGATGGGCCTTCCGGCTGATGTGATGGCTGGAAATATACCGGCGATAGCGGGCCGCGGCCTCGCGGTCCACCGGCCGGCGGTACATCTTGGCTAAAAGGATGTGGGCGATGGCTTGCAAAACCGCCGCGGGCGCGCCTTCCAGCAGGTCCGAGAATCGTACCAGCAGCCGACCTTCGCGCATCCGGATGGTGTTCTTGATGCTGGTGAAAGCGAAGAACTCCACCTTCAGATCGGGCAAGGAGGCGTCAGGGCGCAGTTCGCGATAGGCTTGCTCGAGGATTTGGAGAACGCTGTTGCTCACTTTCGGCTAGATTAGCACGACAAACTTCCTCACCTTGCAGCACAGACAGGGCGGGAGGAATCTCAGAGGTTGGTGGTGAGTCAGTTTTTCGCCGGCTTCTTGTGTTTGGCGGCTTCTTCCTGTTCGCTCAAGAGCTGGCGGTGGTCCTGCACACTGCTGTCCAAAGTATCGAGCGCGTTGGAGAGCAGGAATTCATATTGCACGACCTCCTCTTTCTTGGCGGTGGTGTCGTCTCGCAGCTCCCGCAGCTTGGCCTGGAACTCCGTGTCGCCGTCAATGACCGTTTTCAGCACCTTGCGCAAGTCTGATTTGCGATCGACGTAGGTGTCGATGTTGTCGTTCAATTCGTCGTAAACGTCGAGGAAGTCCTGCAGACGATCATGGGTTACCAGACCACGGTCGGGAGTCTTGGGATCGGAGCGCGCCTGCTCCAGGGCGACCAGCCGGGCCCGGGCGAACGTGACATAGAGTTTGAGCCGGAGGTCAGGCTCCATGGCGGTGTCGCGCAACTGATCGATCTCGGGAGCCGTGAGGGGATCGCGTTTTTGCTGAGCCAGGGCCGGTGAAAGCAGCAGGAAGAAGGCGCAGCACGCGAGGCCGGCGCGAATGGCAGTCACTTATTCCTCTTTTTCCCGAACATGGCGGAGAGCAGATCGGTCCGCATCTTCTCCAGGTCATCAACCGCCTGTTGGATCGGAGCCTGGTCGTCAAAGGCAACGGCACGTTTGACGTCGCGAAATTTTTCCGCAATCTTGCGCAAGCTGATTTCGGCGTTCTTCAGCTTCTTTCCGGTGGCGATGGCTGACTCCGTAGCCTTCCTGGAAAACGTTACCACGTCGTGCAGGGCGGCCCTGCCTGCCTGTGGGTTGCCGGCATCGTAAAGCTGGTCGGCGGCCTCCGCCTTCCGGCGGGCGATTTCGATGTAGAGGGCCGGTTGATCGTTCGGGCGGGCGGATTCGGCTCGAGCGATGAGTTGATCGAGGCTCTCGCTTTTACGTGCGAACGCGGCCAGAGAAGCCACTACGAGCAGCGCGAGAATCGATATCCGGGTGCGCATCTTTAGGTCATCTTCTGGGTTCAATGGTGATCAGGCGATGCCGGGCCTGCCATTCCTGGTCGGGATAATTCCCAGTCGCTGTCTCCAGAAAGCGGTGATAATTCTCCGCTGCCGGTTTGTACTCCCGCAAGTGATCGTAGGCTGTGGCCCGCAGAAAATAGCCGATCGGGAGCTCAGGCAAAAGTTTGGCGCGCGCATCCAGCGCCTTGATCACCAATTCGTAGTTCTTGTTTTCATTGGCGGCGGCCGCCAGATCGCCGTAAGCGCCGGCCATAGTGGGCTTGAGCTGGAGCGCAGCCAGCAGTTCCTGCTGGGCCGCGGGAAATTTGCGCTGCTGGAGAAGGGCCCGGCCCAGGCCGTAATGCAATTCGGGGTCGTTGGGCTTGGAAGTCAGCAGGGCGCGGTATTGGGCTTCGGCCAGATCGTATTTCTTCGCATTGGTGTATAAGTCCGCCAAGTCCGTTTGTATGGAAGCGTCACCGGGGGCCAGCTTCAGCGCCACCTGCAATTCAGCGATGGCCGGCTCGTTCTGGCCGTCAGCCGCCAGCATGCGGCCAAGCTGCAGGTGCGCGCCCGCGTCTCCGGGATGGAGTGCGACCAGCTTGCGCAGGATTTCCTCGGCTTCGGTGTAGCGATGGCCGCGCATGTAGATATTCGCCATGCCGGTGAGGGCATCGGCGGACGAAGGATCCAGGGCGAATGCCTGCTTGTACTCCTGCTCGGCATCCGCAAAGCGGTTTTGATTCTCCAAGAGCGGGCCGGCGGAAAGGTGCGGTTCGGGGTCCTTGGGCTCCAACTGGGCAGCCTGTTTGTAGGCCTCGATGGCACCATCAGGATTGGGGGCCTCGATCACATGAGCCAGGGACAGCCAGGCGCGGGCCTGACCTTCGGCAACGTGCGCGGTGGGCTTCAGTTTTGTTGCTGCTCGTAGAAACTGTTCGGCGCCCGGTTGGTGGGCTTTCACCAACATGAGGCCAAGATTCAGATTGGATTCGAACACGCCGGGTTTGGCCGCGACCGACTTGCGGTAGGCGGCAATCGAGTCTTCGGTCTTGCCGGTTGCGTTGTAGAGAAAGCCCAGGTCGAACCAGGCGGCGAAGTTATCGGGATCTTGAGCGACGACTTTTTTCAGCAAAGGCTCCGCCGTAACGTAGTCCTGTTTTTCAATGGCGCTCTCGGCCTGGATGAGTTCGGGCGGGGAGGAGGGATCGTCGACCGCCACTTTGTGGTGTCGGATGGTCTTGCCGGTTTGGGCCAAGCCGGAGCTGGCGAAGGCAAATATTGAGAGCAGTACGATCACACGTAGGCCCAGACATCCTCGTCTGAGCGGGCGAGCACAGCGCGCCCACCGGTTCGCGTCTGATTCCGCACGCCGCCCCGCGATGGCCGAGCTGCGCTCGGCTGGGCGGGTGGGATCACCGGCCCCTACGTGGGCCTTGCTACTTCCGGCCGTTTGTCGGTTGTCCGTTTCCATTCAGGACTCGCGCCAGAAACTTTCCCGTGTATGAATTCGGCAGCTTGGCGATGGCCTCCGGCGGGCCGGCACCGACCACGTAGCCGCCCCGTTCGCCACCTTCCGGACCCAGGTCAATCACCCAGTCCGCCGTCTTGATTACTTCCAGATTATGCTCGATCACCAGGATCGAGCCCCCTGCTTCGATTAGACGCCGGAAGGCAGAGAGTAGTTTGCTGACATCGTCGAAATGCAGCCCGGTTGTGGGCTCGTCAAAAATGTAGAGCATGCGATTACGGCGACGGGCGCGGTCTGCGGAACTTGAGGGGCGGCCAATGTCGCGCGATGCCGGCTGCAGGTGGGCCGCCAGCTTCATGCGCTGCGCCTCGCCCCCGGAAAGCGTGGTCGCCGATTGGCCCAGACGCAGATAGCCGAGTCCGACTTCTTCCAGCACGCGCAACTTCTCCACCACCTTGGGCACGCCGGAGAAGAAATGCAAAGCCTCTCGTACGGTAAGATTCAGAACTTCGTGAATGTTCTTGCCCCGATATCGTACTTCCAGAACTTGTGGCTTGTAGCGCGCGCCCTTGCATTCTTCGCAGACCAGTTCGACGTCGGCAAGAAATTGCATTTCCACCGTGACCGTACCGTCACCCTGGCAGGTTTCGCAGCGGCCTCCGGGAATGTTGAAGGAAAAATGCCCGGCGCTGAAGCCTCGCTTTTTGGCCTCGGGCAGCGAGGCAAAGAGGTCCCGGATTCCGTCGAAGGCCTTGATGTAGGTCACCGGATTGGAGCGCGGGGTTCGACCGATCGGGGATTGGTCCACCAGGATGACGTAGTCGATGAGGTCGTCACCTTCCAGTTCTCTCCAGTCGGGAGAAGGCAGGGGCGCACCGTTGGTTTGCCTTTTGGCGGCTGACAACGCCTGAAACAGCACATCATGCAGGAGCGTGGATTTACCAGATCCGGAAACGCCGGTGATAGCTACCAGCATTCCCAGGGGGACCGCGAAGTCGATATTTTTCAGATTGTGCGCCCGCGCCCCCAAGATCTTGATCTGCCGCGAGCCCGGTTTGCGGCGCGCGGGAGGAAGCTGGATCCGGAGCTCGCCCGAGAGGTAGCGTCCGGTCAGGGAACCGGGAGCCTTCAGTATCTCGTCGTAGCTTCCTACCGCGATCACCTGGCCGCCGCTTTCTCCCGCGCCCGGGCCGAGATCGAGAATACGATCGGAGGCGCGCATGACATCGGGGTCGTGCTCGACGACGAGGATGGTGTTTCCCAAGTCGCGGAGGTCGTGCAGAATTTTGATCAGGCGGTGGGTGTCGCGGCTGTGTAATCCGATGGAGGGTTCATCCAGCACGTATAACGTCCCTACCAGGCGCGACCCCAGGGAAGTGGCCAGCTGAATGCGTTGGGCTTCGCCACCGGAAAGGGTCGAAGCCAGCCGATCCAGAGTCAGGTATTCCAGGCCCACATCAATCAGGAACTGCAAGCGTTCGTGGATCTCCTCCAGCAGCTTATCGGCAATGGCGGACTCCTGATCGGTCAGCTTGACCCCGGAGAAGAACCTTGAGGCCTCTTCGACGGTCATGCTGGTGACCTGGCAGATGTTCTTGCCATCGATCCTGACCTGCTGGGCCTCGATTCGCAGGCGCGCGCCGCCACAGGCTGAGCAGGTCGAATAGCCGCGATAACGGCTGAGGAAGACGCGCACGTGCAGCTTGTATTTTTTGCGTTCGAGATAGTTAAAAAAACCGCGTATGCCGGGGAACTTGCCCTCGCCTTCGACCACCTTCCGGCGCTGCTCCGGGTCAAGCTCGGCCCAGGAGACATCGAGCGGGATGTTCGCCTGTTTGGCAAAACGCTTGAGGTCGGCGAACAGAGTGCGGTATTTGGGCTTGGTCCAGGGATCGATTGCGCCTTCGTTCAAGCTCTTTGACTTGTCGGGAATGACCAGGTCGAGATCGAAGTCGATAGTGTTGCCAAAGCCCTGGCAGCGGGGGCACGCACCGTATGGGTTATTGAAGGAAAACAGGCGGGGCTCGGGTTCAGCGTAGCGCAGGTTGCAATGCTTGCACTCAAAACGCTGGGAAAAACGGAGCCTCGGCCCTGGCTGGCCGTCGCGCGGGGCGGTCTCGAAGATGACCTCGCCGGCCTCGCGATAGCTGATTTCGATGGCGTCCACGATGCGGGCCCGGGCCTGTGGAGACACTACCAGGCGGTCAACCAGCAGGAAGACGGGCTGGCCGAAGTTAACGTCGAGCAGCGACTCAGGAGTAGAGAATTCGAAAATCTGGCCGTTCTGGTACAGGCGGTTGAAACCGCGCTGGCGCAGTTCGAACAGGCGGCTCCGCAATTGATCGGAGAGCGTGAGATCAGGACTAACCTTGCGGCGCGCGCGAGACGCCCCCGCGACCGCCGGCGGGCTTGTCCTGAGCAAACTCGAAGGAACGCCGGTGCTGCGGTCGGTGGTCCGCTTCCTAGTCGGCGTTTCTTTCGGATTAGCGGCGGGAACCCCGCCCTCCAGTGGGAACAAAACATTCAGGCGCGTGCCTTCGCCCAGGGCCAGGATCGCGTCGGTTACTTCGTCTACCGTGTCTTTCTTGACTTCCTGACCGCACTGGGAGCAGAAAGTGCGTCCCACCCGGGCGAAGAGCAGCCTCAGATAGTCGTAGATTTCGGTGGCGGTGCCCACCGTCGATCGCGGATTGCGGGTGGTGTTTTTCTGGCGGATGGCAACCGCAGGCGCGATTCCGTCGATGGAGTCGGCATCGGGTTTCTCGATCCGCTCCAGGAACTGGCGGGCATAGGCGGAGAGCGACTCGACATAGCGGCGCTGGCCTTCGGCATAAATGGTGTCAAAGGCCAGAGACGACTTGCCGGAGCCGGACACGCCGGTGACCACCGTCAATGAATTGTGCGGGATTTCGAAGTCCACGTTCTTGAGGTTGTGAACCCGGGCACCGCGAACCACTATTGTTTCCGTGGACATCTGTTAAGGAGGACCCGTCGCAGCCGCTTTAGCCACCTGCCTCCGGGAGGGTGCTCAGAAGGCGTCAGGAGCGGCTGGCGAATCTTTCTATTATAAGGCAGCGGCGACGGTGTGGAGAACCTGGAGTATTTGTCATCCTCAGGAAGCGGGGTCTTTTCGCAAGGCGAAAAACCCCCGACGAAGGACCTCTGCATTGCGGGATCATGCCCGCGCCAAAGTTCCATACCGATTCTGTACATGGAACGGAGCGGGCGAGGAATGCACAGGTCCTTCGCTTGCTTTCGTCGCGCTTTGCGGGACGAAAGGCTGCTCTCAGGATGACAGCAGCTATGGGGTAAGACGGGAGAGAAGGGAACCAAAGCTCGACTTGTCGAGGCAGCTATTGGTTTTCTTCGTCCCGCTTCTCGCTGTAGCGAACTGCCATGCCCGCCCCCAGGACCATGAAAGCGGCGGGCGGAATTAGCAATATCAGGACGCCATTGCTGAGCGCCCTCTGGCCTTCCTTCGTGGCGCCTTTCGCGCTGCTATAGCACATGGCGCACCCCTGGCTGAAGGCGGGCGCAGCCCAAAGCAACAGGAATACCGCGAGCGTGCCGAGACGTAGCTTCATTTCAGTCCCACTCCCAGGTACAGAATCCGAAAAGCATCGGGCAGAAAGACCAGCATCATGGACAGGCAAAACACCAGCGAACTCATGGTAACCCACTTCATGGCGGAAATCTCAAACTTCAGGTGCATGAAGTAGCCGATGATGAGTCCAGCTTTCAAAAGCGACAATCCCATCAGCATCGACAGCATCCGGATCGGTTCCATGTTCTGATAGGCGAGATAGACCTCGATGCCGGTCATCACCAGGAGAGCGGCCCAGACCCACAAAAATTGCCCTTTGGGATGATGCCGGTGTTTTTCTGCCACCCGCTGCTCCAACGCTAACTGGGTTGCGTCCATCATTTGAAGTAGAGCTCCTCAAAAGTTTTGGGCTGAGAGTTTTGCGTTAAACAATCCTGGTCGACATCAGGTAGACCAGCGGAAAGATGAACATCCAGACCAGGTCAACGAAGTGCCAGTAGAGGCCCGCGACTTCCACATCCGAGGCGTCATATACCTTGGGCTTCAACCAGAGAATGATCGAGATCACCACCGCCGCCACCAGCAGCACGTGGGCGCCGTAGTGGAACGGGCTATAGGCGGGCGTGCCCAGCCATGCCACCAGCCACAATCCCAGCAGAATAGGGATAAACCATTTTCGCAGCGCAATGACTCCCAGGTACACCACGCCCAGGGTAACGTGCAACATGTGCATTCCGGTCAAACCGAAGAACGTGGCGGCAAATTGCGGCACAGTTTTAGTGACGTTCACAAACTCGGGATTCCCTGGTCCACCGGGAGGCACGGGGAAGACGGGTAGGCTCAAACCTTCGGCAATCAGGTTGGTCCACTCGCGCCCGTGAAGCACGACGAATCCCAGGCCGCACGCCATGGTGGCCAACAACCAAAGACGCTGAGCTTTGGCGTTCCCCTGAACCGCGGAGCGCACCGCAAATACCATGGTCAGCGAACTGGTGAGCAGGAACGCGGTCATCATCGTCGCATTCCTAATGCTTTCGGAATGAAACGGAGTTGGCCAGTTCGGCGTAGAGATACGCCCGTAGGTGTAGGCGTACAACAGGGCTCCGAATGTCAGCGAGTCGGAGAGCAGAAACAGCCACATCCCGATCTTCTTGGAATAGGTGCCGAACAGGGAAGGTTCGTAAATCCCTGGCCCCTGCTGCACCGCCAAATCAGACATGGGTTGATCTCCCGGTACTAGTCATAGCAAACCAGTGTGGAGCATTCCTTCCACACATTCCCAACACTGTCATCCCGACCGAAGCGCGGCGAAGCCAAGCGCAGCGGAGGGACCTGATTTTTTCAGCCATCTCAACCGCGTTAGCGTTCCGCGTATAGCTGGTACACCCAAATCCTGAATGCTGACGACCGTGCCACCGCAAGCATCAGCAGGTCCTTCCACTACGCTTGCTCCGCTGCGCTTCGGTCGGGATGACAAATCCATTGCTGACCGCCGAACTTGCTAACGCACGAACTCCAACAGAGCAAAGATGTAAAGCCACACCGCCGCCATGAAGTGCCAGTACCAGGCGGTGACGTCGACCACGATGCGCCGATCTTCCACCGGCTTATGTCGCAACGCCGTCACGCCAGCGTAAAGCAGCACCAGCAAACCGCCGGCAAGGTGAATGGCGTGAGCCGCGGTGAGCAGGTAAACCATGGAACTGCTGGGGCTGGTGGCAATGTAGAACCCGCGATTCCCCAGCTCACGCCAAGCCATCCATTGGCCCGTGAGGAAGGCCAAACCCAAAACAATGGTGGCGGCGAGCCAGGGAAAGTTCCGTTCCCGCCCGATAGAAACTCCCGGGATGGTCCGAACCGGAGCCAAAGCCGCCTGGCGAGTAATCTGGCGCCGGGCCAGCTCTACTGTGATGCTGCTGAGCAGCAGCAGGAAAGTATTGAACAGGAGCAAGGTCGTGGGCAGGTTGACCTTCAGCCAGTCGCTGACATAAGCGCCCGTGCGGTCGTCCAGCGACGGCAGTCCCCGGCGGATGATGTAGACGCTGGTGAACGAAACGAACAGCATGGTGCTGGCCACCAGGCCGACGATCAGCCCCAGGCGGGTCCGACGCAAACGCCCGCCATAGTCGGAGAACTCATTTCCACCGCGATCACCACCGCCGCCGCCCGGGAGAGGAGGACTCGCGCCACCTCTTCCGCGGTCTGTCTTGGGACCCTTGACCGCCGGATCCGTGATCGTGACTGTTGAACTGAAGGTTGCCATATCTGGAACGTGCGCTGCGGGCGCCCCTGCCCGCGAGCTTTTCTAATGTGACGCCACTGTCGCCGGATCGTTCTGCATTACATAATCCTTCGGCGCCCCGGCGACACTGTACTCATAAGGTCCGTGATAGACGACTGGAGTGTGCCCGCCAAAGTTGTCGTGCGGAGGCGGCGTGGTAGTGGTCCATTCGAGCGTGGTCGCTTCCCACGGATTGTCGCTCGCCTTCGGCCCCTTGAACATGCTCCAGAACAGATTGATCACAAAAATAAACTGGGTCGAAATGGTCACGATCGCGGCGTAGGTGATGAACCGGTTCAACGGGATCAGGTGCTGCAGGTAGGCGAGCTCGGTGAATTGGGAATAGCGCCGAGGCTGTCCCGCCATGCCCAGATAGTGCATGGGCATGAATATCGCGTAAGTTCCCGCCAGCGTAATGAAGAAGTGCACGCGTCCCCAGGTTTCATTCATCATGCGGCCGAACATCTTTGGGAACCAGTAGTAGGTTGCCGCAAACATGCCGAAGATCGCCGCCACACCCATGATCAGATGGAAATGGGCGACCACAAAAGCGGTGTCATGCAGAGGAATATCCAGCACCGGCTGGGCCAGGAATGGACCGCTGAGTCCGCCAGAAACGAACAGGGAAACGAATCCGATGGCGTACAGCATGGGAGTCTGAAAACGCACGCGTCCACCATGAATGGTGCCCAGCCAGTTAAAGGTCTTGATCGCCGAGGGTACGCCGATGGCCATGGTCATGATGGAAAAGGCAAAGGCCGAATACGGACTCATGCCGCTCATGAACATGTGATGGCCCCAGACCATGAAACCAAGAAAGCCAATACTCATGATGGCGTAGACCATCGCCTTGTAGCCAAAGATCGGCTTGCGCGAGAACGTGGACAACAACTGTGAAGCCACGCCCATGCCGGGCAGGATGGCGATGTACACCTCGGGATGTCCAAAGAACCAGAACAGGTGTTGCCAGAGCAGGGGCGAGCCGCCCTTGTGTCCCATGATCTGGCCATTCACCACAATCAGCGGAACATAAAAGCTGGTGCCCAGGTTGCGATCGAGCAGCAGCAGGATGCCGGCCGAAAGCAGGACGCCAAACGCCAGGAGCCCCAGAATCGCAGTGATGAACCAGGCCCACACGGTCAACGGCATGCGCATCATGGTCATGCCCTTGGCGCGCAGGTCAAGCGTGGTGGTGATGAAATTCAGGGCGCCCATCAGCGAGGCGACGCAGAAAATGGCGATGCTGGTGATCCACAAATCCGCGCCCAGCCCCTCCCCCGGACCTGCGCTAGGCACGGCACTAAGCGGGGCATATCCCGTCCAGCCATGCAAGGGAGCGCCACCGGTGACGAAGAAGGCGGCGAGAATTACTACGAACGCAATGAACGTGGTCCAGAACGAAAGCATGTTCAGGACTGGAAACGCCATGTCCGGCGCGCCAATCTGGATCGGCAGAAAGTAATTCCCGAATCCGCCCTGGGGCGCCGTGGTCAGCACGAAAAACACCATGATGGTGCCGTGCATGGTCAGCAGCGAGAGGTAGGTTTCCGGCTTGATCTCGCCCAGCAACGGCAGATTTGCTGTGGGCCAAATCATGTGGATGCGCATCAGCAGCGAAAGGAACATGCCGACAAACACCGCCGTCAGGGCCAGAAAGTAGTACTGCAGCCCGATGACCTTGTGGTCCAGGCTGAAGACGTACTTACGGATGAAACTGGTCGGGGCCGCGTGGGCGTGGACCGCGTGTCCGTGCGAGTCGTTTCCGTGGGGATCGTGAGCGTCCTGGGCTACCATTTATTGTTTCTCCGCCTCCCGGGCCGCCAGCCATTTGTCGAAATCCTCCTGGCTGACGACATGCAGCATGCCGTGCATCTTGTAATGGCCGAGACCACACAGCTCGGCGCAGGCGATTTCAAAGTTCCCGACTTCGGTGGGAGTGAAGTGCATGTGGATCTCGAGGCCAGGGACCGCGTCTTGCTTGAACCGCATGCTGGGAACAAAGAAGCTGTGGATCACGTCCACCGCGCGCAGGCGGAGATCCACCTGGCGATTCACCGGCAAGTACATGGTGCCCGTCACCACATCGTCTTTCGAGGCCGGATCGGAGGGGTCAAGACCAACCGCAGCTTCGTTGCCGGCGGAAGGATCCATCAACTTGGGATCGGTGATGCCAAACTTCCCGTCCGCTCCGGGGTAGCGGAAGTACCAGGCAAACTGCATGCCGGTAACTTCCACCGGAACCGAACCCGGCCCCGCCGGCGCGAAACGCTCCCGGGCCCATACATTACTTCCCATGAGGTTCAGTCCGATAAAAAGAACGGCCGTGAGCACGGTCCATATCACTTCGAGCTTGGTGTTGCCGTGGGAATACTCGACTTTCTTGGCGTCCTTCCGTTCGCGGTACTGCCACACGAACAGGCCCAGCGCTCCTTGCGCCGCCACAAAGATAATGCCCATCAATACGAGGGTCAGCTTGAACTGACCGTCGATGAAAGAGGCTGCGGTGGACGCCCCATGAGGCCACCAGGTGTTCGCCACGAAGAAGTAGGTGCTAAAGAAGGTGATCAGCCAGATAATCGCGAGC
>JBOGLD010000023.1:0-4054 GCA_050745885.1 Terriglobales bacterium | reverse complement strand
GGATTGCGCATCATCTTGTACTGCGGCGTCTCCCAATCCTGAAACAGGAGGAAATTGAAGCGCCGAACCTTGTAAGGGCAGTTGTTCGAGCAATAGCGGGTGCCCACGCAGCGGTTGTAGACCATGTCATTCAATCCTTCGCTGCTGTGGACGGTGGCCCCGACCGGGCAGACGACTTCACAGGGCGCGTTTTCGCACTGTTGGCAGGGCACCGGCTGGAAGTAGGCCTTGGGGTTGTCGCGGTCACCCTGGTAGTAGGCGTCCACCCGCAACCAGTGCATGTGCCGGCCCAGCACGGTCTGCTCCTTGCCCACGACCGCGATGTTGTTTTCCGACTGGCAGGCGACGATGCAGTTGTTGCAGCCCACGCAGGCATTCATGTCGACGGTCATGCCCCAGGCGTAGGGCTCCGCCGCATAAGGATAGGGCTTGTACAGAGTCAGTTCCGCGGGCGGCTGTTCCTCTTTGGCGAAGTCCGGTTCCTTGCGGTACTCCTCCAGGCTTGCGGTGCGCACCTGGGGGCGCGCGCCCGTGGGCGTGTCCATGGTCTGGTAGCCCTGGGTGGAAGCCAGCTTGTAAGTGCCTCCAGTCTTGCGTATCGCGACGCCGCTGGTAAACCAGGGAGTAGCGCTCACGCGCAGCGGATACATATCGAAACCGGCGCCGGTGCCCACCCGGCCGGCGCGGCGGCGTCCGTAACCCAGAAAAACGGTGATGGAATTGTCGGGATGGCCCACCTGGACCCAGACCGGAGAGGTCACCTTCCTGCCATTGAGTTCGACCTCGACCAGGTCTTCGGTCTTGATGTCCATGCGGTCCGCCATGGCCGGGCCCATCAGCACCGGATTGTCCCAGGTGAGCTTGTTCATCGGCTTGGGCAGTTCCTGCAGCCAGCCGAGGTTGGAGAATTGGCCGTCGTAGATGGAAGGATCGCGGCGGAAATTGATTTCGATGGCTTTTGCGTCAACCTGTGGCGCAGGCGGCAGGTTCGCAGTCTTGTTCGCGACCTGCTTCGGCCCGAATGTGGTGCCTTCCACCCAGCCGTCGTGCAGTGATTTTCTCCAGAACATGTCGAAATCGGCGCCGGGATGCTGCTTCTTCCAGTAGGCCTGCAGGATTTCGTGTCCGGTGGTATCGGCCTGTCCCGAAAGCATCGAGACCAGTTCGTAGGCGCTCTTGCCGTCGTACAGAGGCGCGATCAGCGGCTGCACGATGCTGACGGTGCCGTCATAGGCGCGGGCATCGCCCCAGGCTTCGAGATAGTGGGCTTCGTTGACATGCCACTGGCAGAGTTCCGCAGTCTCGTTCTGGTAGAGCCCTAGATGCACCCGGAATGGCACGCTGGGACTCTTCATCGCCTCGGCGAAACCGAAGTCGGCGGGGGCATCGTAGGCTGGATTGCCGCCAAGAATGATCAGGATGTCCACCTTGCCGCCTCGCATGTCGGCGACCAGATCCTTAAGCGACTCAGTCTGGTTCACCGGGTTCGCATCTACCGGATCGGTATAGAAAACTGTCTTGCCTACGTTACCCAGCGCTTGATTGATCCTGTGGACAACGGCGTGCACGACCGCCGGCTGATGGTCTCCGGCGATAACCAAGCTGGAACCGTGATGGTTCTTGAGGTCCGCGGTAATCGCCTCGAGAAACTTCTCCTGCTCCTCGCTGACGGTGCGCTTCCCGGCGTCGCCGCCGAGCATCATGTCGAGGGTGCGCGCGAACGACTCGATCTCAATCGCCCGCACCGGCAGCCGGTGGTCTGCCCTGGCGCCGGTGGAACTGGGCGTGCTCTCGACCACGTACAACCGGCTCATCTCGGCCGCTTCAGGATTGCGCCGCTTGGCGAAATCGCGGACGTAACGCGTGAAGCCGGGGAATCCCGCATACAGGAAATCGGCATCGAGCGAGAGAACTACGTCCGCATTCTCTAGCTTGTATTGGGCTTCAACCGGCTGGCCGAACGCCAATTTCGCCCCTTCGACCACGTTGTCGCGATTGATGGGCTCATACACATGCCACTTGGCCTGGGGATAAAGCTTAAGCAGCGACTGCAACTGCTCAGCCAGCGTAGGCGACGAAATCGTCGGCGTCAGGATGCGAATGCCCGCTCCCTGCAAGCTTTTCTGGATACTGAGCGGCCCGCGCATGGCCTCGACCAGCGCTCCCCATGAGCGAATGTCACCCAGGTAAGTCACGGTCTGCGAACGGTCGGGGTCGTACATCCCCAGGATCGAAGCCTGGGAGAAAATATCTGTGCCGCCGAGACTCGCCGGATGCTGGTCGTTGCCTTCAATCTTGGTGGGACGATACAGATGGCTCTCCACCAGGATCGGACTGGCGTATCCGCCCAGGGTGAAGGCGGTGGCGAAAAACAAGGGCCGCCCCGGGATTACTTCTTCCGGCTGCTTGACATAAGGGACAATCGGTTCGAGCGGCTGCTTGGTGCAGGCAGTCATGCCGGCCATGGCCAGCGATGCGCTCATCAGCTTGAGAAAGCCGCGACGCGAAACCGAATCCAGCCACTCCGACGCGCCCTTGGGAAATTCCCGGTGCAGCATTTCCTGGAAATCGGGGCTGCCCGCCAGTTCTTCCAGGCTGCGCCAGTATTCCGGCCCCTGGGTTTCGGACAGGCGGTCGCGGGCCGCGTCCAGGTCGAGCCTGCCCTTCTTGCTGGGACAGACGTCTTCGCGGCGTGGCTTAGCGTTTTGTTCTTCCATGCCCATAAGTAAATCTCTGGCTAATGAAGGCTGGGCGTCCCCGCCCGGCAGACGGGCGAGACGCCCGTCCTCCCTCAAACCTTACCGATGGCACGTCGAACAGCTGGTAATGTCCGTTACCGTGCGCAACTTGTACTTCTTGACCAGCGCCGTGCCCAAAGAAAGCTGATCGGTGTATTCCTTGCCATCCACCTCGACCGGCTTGCTGCTCGACGGCTGTTCGTAACGCATGTTGAACACCTGGTCGCGCGGCCGAAGATTCTTCTCCGGCGCGCGATGGCACTCCAGGCACCACTCCATCTGCAACGAAGCCTGGTTATACATCAGCGGCATGCGGTCCACCGGACCGTGACAGGTGTTGCAGCCTACGCCTTTGTTGATATGAATGCTGTGATTGAAATAGGCGAAGTCGGGCAAATCGTTGACCCGGGTCCAGACCAGCGATTTGCCGCTCCGGTAACTCTCGCGGACCGGTTCCAGCAGAGCGGCGTTGGTCCAGATCTGCGAATGGCAGTTCATGCAGGTCTTGGTCGGCGGAATGCCGGCAAAGCTGGAAGTTTCAACCGAGGTATGACAGTAACGGCAATCGATTCCCAGTCCGGCAACATGGTGCTGATGACTGAAAGGCACCGGTTGCGGACGGCGCACCCCGGCATACGTCACATAAGGAGACCGCTGAATCTCGGCCGCAGCCCAAAACAATGCTGCCACCACGAAGATGGCCCCATAGATCGTCGCCCGCGAAAGAGTGTTCGTGCTGCGGTGAAAGATCTGCATCGAGGACGTTCCGTGCGGCGGCGGCCCCTCTCTGGCTACCGGTTCGTGACGCGCTAAGCTACAGTGCCCATCGACGGCAAACCAAGGCAGCAATAAAACTCGCGATTATAGCAGGCAGAAGATTGTGAATGCATCGCCGATTTCACAGCACCTACCAAGAATGTTACGGTCCGATGAATTTTCCTGGGCCCGGGTACGGCCGGTCCTGATTTCTTACTTGAGGTTCATCACCAGCAGCTTGGGTTCGGTCATTTCCTCGATGGCGTAGCGCAACCCTTCACGGCCCAGTCCGGAATCCTTGATACCGCCGTAAGGCATGTGATCGATGCGAAACGCCGGCACGTCGCCGGCAATCAGTCCGCCCACTTCCAGTTCTTCGTAGGCATTGAAGATCAACTTGGCGTCGCGGGTAAACAGCCCCGCCTGCAGGCCGTAGGGGGAGTTGTTAACCTGCTTTAGAGCTTGGACGAAATCGTCGTAGGGTTCTACGGTGACCACCGGAGCGAATATTTCCTGGCAGTTCACTTTCATTTCCGGACGCGTGCCGGTCAGGACGGTGG
>JBOGLD010000022.1:0-13536 GCA_050745885.1 Terriglobales bacterium | reverse complement strand
CTGGCCGACTACAAGAAGCTGCAGAAACAAGGCAAGCGCTTTGGCGTGCTGGGCTGCGTGGCGCAACAGGAAGGCGAGAAGATTTTCGAGCGCGCTCCTCATGTGTCCCTGGTTTGCGGCTCAGCTTCGTATCGCAATCTGCCGCAGATGCTGGTGCAGCTTGAGGCAGGGAAGCGCGTCACCGGCCTGGACGACCGCGAGACCGAGGAATGTTTTGAGACCGAGTTCACCGCCCGCACCAATCCGCACCGCGGCTATCTGACTATTATCGAAGGCTGCGACAAATTTTGCTCCTATTGTGTAGTGCCCTTCACCCGCGGTAAGGAGCGCAGCCGGAGCTCTGATTCAGTGCTGGCGGAAGCACAAAAGATGGCCGACCTCGGTTATACCGAGGTGCAGCTTCTGGGCCAGAACGTGAACTCCTACAAGGACCCCTCGAAAAATAAAACGTTCGCTGAACTTCTGGCGGCGGTGGGCGAGATCGGCGGAGTGCGGCGCGTGCGCTTCACCACTTCGCATCCCAGAGATTTCGGGCGCGACATCGTCGAAGCCATTGACGCGGTGTCGACCCTTTGCGATCACGTGCATCTGCCGGTGCAGAGCGGCTCCGACGCCGTGCTCGATGCCATGCAGCGCCTCTACACCCGCGAGCAGTATCTGGAGCGCATCGCCTGGATCAAGGCGGCCCGGCGGGAAATCAGTATTACGTCCGACATGATCGTCGGCTTTCCCGGCGAAACTGAGGCGGATTTTGAACGGACGCTGGGACTGCTGGATGAGGTCGAGTACGACAGCATTTTCTGCTTCAAGTATTCGCCGCGTCCCAATACGCCTTCGCTGCAACTGGAAGACGCGATCCCGGAAGCTGAGAAGTCCCGCCGACTTATCATCCTGCAGGAGAAACAGCGGGAAATCCAGAGACGACGGTATCAACGACATGTGGGCCAAATCCAGGAAGTCATGGTGGAAGGGAAGAACGAGGCCCGGCGCCAGTGGATCGGACGCACTTCTCAGAACAAAACCTTGAATTTCACCGCGCCCCAGGAAGTTGTTCCGGAGGTCGGCAGCTATATTCCCGTGGTTACCACCGGCAGTTTTCCCAACAGCCTGTTGGGCGAAATGGTGATATAAGGAGCAAAGAAGAGCTGAAATGGATGTTTGTCCCGGGAGCTGCGATGGAAGTTGAAATGAAAATTCGAGGGCTCATGATGGATCCGGTCACCAACATGCCCATCGTGATCCTGAAAGACACTAGCGGCGATGCCGTATTGCCCATCTGGGTGGGGATTTACGAAGCCAACGCCATCGCTCTCGAAATCGAGAAGGTCAGCACCCCGCGTCCCATGACCCACGATTTGATCAAGAATGTTCTGGTTGGGCTGGACACCCAGGTGCACAAAGTGGTGGTCACGGAACTGAAAGAAGATACGTTTTACGCCGTGATTTGGATGGAGCGGCAGGGAAACGTGATCAGCATCGATTCCCGGCCGTCCGATGCCCTGGCCCTCGCCCTGCGCGTGGATTGCCCGATCTTCGTCGAAGACGATGTCCTGAAAAACTCCAAACAGGCCGCCAACGTTTCCGACCGCGTCACCAGCGAAGAACTGCGCAAATGGCTGGAAGGACTGAACGACGAAGACCTGGGCAGATATAAGATGTAAAATAGCTCCTGGCTGCTAGCCAGTGGTTCGTGGCCAGAAGCTGGGAGCCAGAAGCGTTTCATGCCTGATTCCGCCCACCAACTGCAGCGTATTTATCTCGCCGGGTTTGATCTCCACACCTTCCACCGTTTTCCCAAGTGTGTTGGCGTCGTGCGCAACGATTGCGTTGCTCTCCTCGTGCCCTCGGTCGATGGGCTGCAAATGCTGGGTACACCGGGCTGGCGGATGGGAGAAGCCATCGGAGTGCTGACCCAGAAAGAAGGACATCAAATCTTCCAGGCCAAGCAGGAGATTGTCGACGCCACCCCGGAGAGACTGGAAGCCCTGCGTTGCTTCCGCGCCGATCTGCAGACGCTCCTGGCGCGATAGCCTGGTACGCCTTACCCTTGACGGAGTGGCTCAGCTGACGGTGGCGAAACTCGTCAGATGCATGCGCAGTTCGGCCACGCTTTGCTGCTGGGCACTGTCGGCCACCAGAAACTCTACTCCATAGTGATAGCCGGTCCGATTGCAGATTTTTGCGTCCACCCGGATCGGAGGCGAAGAAAAGGGGGGAGTAAATTCGACGGCCACCTGGTCGCCCGGCCTCAACTCCGCTCCGGCAAACAACGCCATTCCACCTTCGCTCAGGGAAGTTCCCCGGCCATCAAAAATGGAGGCCTTCATGGCCCGCGAGACGATTACGCGAATGGGAACGTTGACCTTGTATCGCGGCCAGCGGCGAAGCGCGGTGAAATCTGGTGAGCGGTCGATAGCCGTGGCTTCGGACATCAGGTGACCTCCACTGAAATTATCGGCGAGGGCGCCGCAAGACTTGAGCCCTACGGGACAATCCCTAAATACTTTACATAATATCTGTTATCGGACATTGAATCCCATTGGTCCTCGGGCTTGACAGCTCGCTGCTCCCGCCCCAATATCTCCGTCCATGAAGAATCCAACCTTGGCCCTGACCCGCTGCGTTTGTCTTGCTGCCCTTCTAACCGGGACGTCCCTGGCCCAGGAAGCCGCCGCTCCCATTGCCCGCCCGGCAATCGTCGGAGTCGCCCATATCGCATTGAGGACGGACGACCTGGCGGCAGCCCGCAAGTTCTACACCGGAATTCTTGGCTTTCAGGAGCCTTTCAGCCTGGACAAGACGCCGGACGAAGGTACCGGCCTTCTGCTGACATATTTCAAGGTCAACGACCACCAATACATCGAAATGTTTCCCGAGCTTACCGATCCCAAGATGGACCGGCTCTCCCATATCTCCTTCGAGACCACCAATGCCGAGCAGCTGCGCGCCTACCTGGCCAGCCGCGGCGTAAAAGTGCCGGAGAAGCTCGAACCCATGCGGGACGGCAACCGTGGGTTCAACGTTAGCGATCCCGACGGCCACGACGTCGAGTTCGTGGAATATCGTCCCGGATCCATGCACAGCCGGAACTTCGGCAAGTTTCTCCCCGACACCCGCATTTCGACCCGCATCATCCATGTGGGAGTGGTGGTGAAGGACCGGGCGGCGGCGGACCGTTTCTACCGGGACATTCTAGGATTCAAATTGCAGTGGCAAGGCGGGATGAAGGATACGGACATAGATTGGGTGGCCATGCGCGTCCCCGACGGGACCGACTGGCTGGAGTACATGCTCAACGTGAAGAATCCCGACCCGCACCAACTGGGAGTGATGCACCATTTCTCGCTGGGCGTCCCCAGCATCCAGGCCGGATATAAGCTCGCGGTCCAGCGCGGATATGAAAGCAAGGAGAAACCCAAGATCGGCCGGGACGGCAAGTGGCAGTACAACCTCTACGATCCCAACTTCACCCGGGTGGAGTTGATTGAGCCGAAGCCGGTGCAGAAACCATGCTGCTCGCCGATCATCGAATAAGCTAGGCCACCCGCACCCTAACAGCGCTGTCATCCTGAGCGCGGCGGGACCATTCGCTTGCGAATGATCCCGCGGAGTCGAAGGATCCCTACATTGCGGCACCAGGCCGGAGATCTGGGGTTTCTAGCTGCGATCGAAAGTGCCGCACCGCCAGGCCGCGCACGCTGCCAGGGGTCCTTCGACTACGTATCTGCTTCGCGAAGCGAAGCAGATACTGCGCTCAGGATGACATTAATTCTTCGACGCCAGTTGTCGCCCCGGTTCAGCGGCCAGCACGATCCGGGGATGGAACAGAGTCCCGGCGATCCGAGTCGCGATGGCGATCAGTTCCCTTTGCCCCACGAACACCTTCACCTGCCGGGCTTGGGAAAGCTCGGGCAAATTTACCGGGCGCCCGTGGCGAATAAGCGCCGCGCTTTCATCCGTGGCCATCACACACGGAAACTCGGGCAGCAGGCGGCGGGGGTGGACGAACATTTCCTCGCTGGTGCCGGCCCGGCCGGCGGCTTCCAGTTCCTGCAACGTATGGGCTTCGCTCAAATCGAACTCGCCCAGCCGGGTGCGGCGCAGCGACTGCAGGTGCGCTCCACAGCCCACCTGCCGGCCCATCTCGTGGGCGACGGAGCGCATGTAGGTCCCCGACGCCACCCGGGCGCGAAAGCCGGCCTGATTGCCGTCTGCCGCCAGGATCTCGAATTCCTTAATCTCCACCTGCACCGCTTTTAGGGCAACGTCCTGGTGCTTGCGGGCCAATTTGTAAGCCGGCACTCCCTTGATCTTCTTGGCCGAGAATGGGGGCGGCATCTGTTCGATCAGGCCTACAAATCCGCGCGCGAGTTCGCGTATTCCTTCAAGTGATACATTAACTGTTTGCACCGGGCCGGCGGGCTCGCCGTCGGAATCATAGGTGTCGGTAGCAAAGCCGAAGCGGATGACGCCTTCGTAGGTCTTCTCCGCCCCGCCGTAAAACTGGGCCAACCGGGTGAGATTTCCGGTGACCAGCGGTAGCACCCCGGTGGCCAGCGGATCGAGCGTCCCCAGATGACCCACCGAAGGCTGTTGCAGAATGCGGCGCACCCGGTTGACCACGTCATGCGAGGTCATGCCGGTCGGTTTGTCGATGATCAGGACGCCGTTCATGGGAGATTGAATATTTGGTAATTTAGTAATCGGGGAATTGAAAACTTCTAAGGCGGAGTCGACCCCCGATTGCTTAGGGGCGTATCCTTGGCCGTTCTTGAATTGCCCAGTTACTCAATCACCAAACTACCAGATTCTTTGATCCCCCATGATTCCCATTCGCGACGATCAGCCCCGATTCGGCACACCCTACGTGACCTACTTTCTGATCGGTCTCAACCTGGTGATCTTCCTTTTTGAGGCGGCCCTTACTCCGGAAAGCTTCAAGACCCTGCTCTACCAACTGGGAATGGTTCCCGCCAATATCACGGGATTCCTGGCTGGATCCGGGCGGTTGGGCTTTACCGCAGCCTTTCTTCCTACCCTGACCTCCATGTTCCTGCATGGCTCCTGGATGCATGTGATTGGCAATATGTGGTTCTTATGGATCTTTGGCGACAACATCGAAGACTATCTGGGGCACTTCAAATATTTGCTGTTTTATCTGGCTAGCGGACTGGTGGCCGCCTTTGCGCAAGTCCTCCTCAATCCTCACTCCCGCGTGCCTACGGTCGGCGCGAGCGGGGCGATCGCGGGCGTTCTGGGCGCATACTTCCTGTTGTATCCCCGCGCCAAAGTGTTGATCTGGTTCCCGATCTTGTTTCTCTTTTATTTGCCGGCATGGGTCACGCTCGGTTACTGGTTCGCGATTCAATTTGTGAGCGGCGCCGCAACCTCAATTGCGAACTACAGCGAAACCAGCGGCGGCGTTGCGTTCTGGGCACATGTGGGAGGCTTCGTCGCAGGAATCGTTCTGATCAAGCTGTTACCCGAGCGTCCCCGACGTTACCGCTACGGGACCTGGTGAGTTGCCGGACCTCAGATTTCCGCTCAAACTCCGTTCGTCCGGTTGCGAATGAGCGACAAGAATTCCGTGCGCGTTTCCTGTCCGTCGCGGAAGCAGCCCAGCATGGAAGAAGTCACCGCGGCCGAGTGTTGTTTTTCCACGCCCCGCATCATCATGCAGAGATGGTGCGCCTCGATCACCACTCCCACACCCTGCGGCTCAATCGCTTTCTGGATGGTTTCGGCGATCTGGGTGGTCAAGCGTTCCTGAATCTGCAGACGGCGGGAAAAGATCTCGATGAGACGCGGAATCTTGCTCAGTCCGATCACTTTGCCCTTGGGGATGTAGGCCACATGCACTTTGCCGAAGAACGGCAACATGTGGTGTTCGCACAGGCTGAACATCTCAATGTCTTTGACAATCACCATTTCGTCATAGGTGACGGTAAACAAGGCCTCGCGCAGCATGGCGTCCGGGTCTTCCTTGTAGCCGCGGGAAAGAAACTCCCAGGAGCGGCGCACCCGGTCCGGTGTGCGGACCAGACCTTCCCGGTCCGGGTCCTCGCCAATGCGCACAATCATTTCGCGGACCAGGTCTTCGAACGTGGCGCTGGTCAGCGAAGGTACTTCAGTGGTCGGATTCATGGTCTACTCCAATAGCCTGATGACAGAATTACCCAATTACACAATCTCTTGCCCGGCATACTCAAAGGAATTCATCATGGTCTCTTCTATGCGCACCTTATCCAGATGAGCATGGGTGAAGCCTCGCTGCAAAATATCGTAGATGGCGGCGCACAGGTTTTCGGTGGTCGGAACGGTTTGGGCAAATTCTGCCCGAGTATTGAGATTTTCCAGATCGAAGCGTTGCAGAATTTCGCGTTGCACAAAGCCATCCAGATCAGTCAGGTTGCAGACCATCCCCGTGCCTTCATCTACCGGGCCACTGACCGTGACTTCCAGCGCATAGTTGTGACCATGGCCGTACGGGTTGTTGCATTTGCCGTAAGTGGCCGCGTTCTCGGCCTCCGACATGACATCGCTGTGCAGGCGATGCGAAGCCGAAAACATGTAGCGGCGGGTCAAGTGCGCCTTCATGCTTCACCGTAGAAATCAACAAACAGATCGGGCGTTTCATACACTCGCACGCGGTGCAGTTGGGCCTGGTTCAGCTTCGATACCAGGCGTTGCCAGATGGCGATGGCCAGGTTCTCGGTAGTCGGTATCCGGGACGAAAATTCCGGCACCTCCTTGTTCAGGAAGCGATGGTCCATGGCGTCGAGCACCTCGCGGTGGAGAACTTCCTTCAACTGCTTGAGGTCAACCACGAAACCGGAGCGCGGATCCACTTCGCCTTTGACCGTCACCTCAAGCGTGTAGTTGTGGCCGTGGCCGTTCGGGTTGTTGCATTTACCGAAAATGCGCTGGTTCTCTTCCGCGGTGAAATCCGGATTATGGTAATAGTGCGATGCGGCGAACTCCGCTTTGCGAGTGAGATAAACCATTCCTGTGCCTTTATGCCGAGCTGCGCGCGGGTGGGCTGACCTGGGCGTCCACCTCTTCCTGGTCAGCCTTCCCGCCGTAGGTTCTGCCCTTCCAGTGCACGCGCCCTTGCCTGAATAAGAGTTTGGATCGAAGCAAAAGATACGCAAAGAGCGGGAGGCCGGCGAGCGACAAGGCGGTGGCCTCGGGGGAAAAATGCGCCTTGCGAATTCGATTGAGAAGAAAACCGTAGATCGTGACCGCCAAAATCGCCGCCGCCACAGCCGGCCTCATATGTCCGCGCAGGAGGGCCATAACCGCCGCCGCGGCGGCGCCTACAATCAGCACAAATTCCGTCAGCCTGAGCAGGGCAAGTTGCACCGGCGAGGGGAAGAGCAAGGCCAGATTCTTGCTCCAGCCTTCGCGGAGTTGCGCGAAGCTGCGGTACATACGAGCCCGGACGGCATTGCCGCCAAATCGAAAAAAAATCTTGCGGCCCGACCCTTTCACCGCCTTTGCCAGGGCCACGTCTTCCAGGAGGCTACCGCTCACGGCCGCGTGTCCACCGATCGCGTCGTAAGCCTTGCGCGCGATCAGGATGTACTGGCCATTGGCCGCCGCGGCCGGCGACCTGGGGTCGCTGACCAGCGAGGGACGATAGGTCGCAGCCAGTTCGGCAAAAATCACCGGCATCACCGCTTTTTCCCAGAAGCCGTGGACTTCCTGCTGGGGAGAATAGGAAAGCAAACTCGCACCCTCCCGCCTGGCCTCGGCCAGCCCGCCCGCCAGGGAACCCGGCAAGTGCACCGTGTCGGCGTCGGTGAACAGCAGCCATTCGCCGCGAGCAACTCTCGCGCCGGCGGCCATGGCGTTGTTCTTGCCCGTCCAACCGGCGGGCGGTGGGCCGGCATCGACCACCCGCACTGATGGAAAAGACCGGGCAATCTCGCGAGTATGGTCAGTCGATGCATCATCCACCACGATGATTTCGAAGCCGATGCCGGTCTGCGCCGCCAGCGATTCCAGGCAGGCGCCAAGGCAGGCTTCTTCGTCGCGCGCCGGCACGATCACCGACACGACGGGCCCGCTCGCTCCTGTCTCTGGCGCCACCATAGGCCGAATCGGGTATTATAGCTTTGTGCGACGTGCTTCGGTTTGCATCAGCATAGTGACCCTCCTGTTATCGGGCTGTTACAGCGGAACCCGGCCCCCTCACATCGGTACGACCGCCCCTGACTTCACTGTGCAGGACAGCGACCGCAAGATCAGCCTCGACGAATTCCGCGGCAAGGTGATCGTGCTGAATTTCTGGGCGACCTGGTGTCCGCCTTGCGTCGACGAACTGCCGTCCCTGATCCAGATGCAGCAGAACCTGAAGAGCAAAGGGGTTGAAGTGCTGGCCATCAGCGTCGATGCCGATCAGAGCGCATACCAGAATTTTCTGAAGACCTACAAGGTGAACCTGCTGACGGTTCGAGATCCCAACCAGAAGAGCAACAACCTTTACGGGACATTCATGTTTCCCGAAACCTACATCATCGACCGCCAGGGTGTTTTGCGCCGAAAATTTGTTGGGCCCATCGATTGGGGCACTCCTGAAATCGTGGATTACCTCAGCAAACTCTAGTTCTTTCTGGTGGTTCGCATCAGGGAAATTTCAGGGCAAGAGCTTCGTGCAGGGCGGCATCCAGGTCGCGGAGCCGTTTGGCCGATTGGTTGGAGAGCTTCCTTCCCAGGTCTTCTCGATCCAGCACGATGGAGCTCAATTCCGGGGAGTGCTCTGACTTCTGCATCAAGGACTCCGCCTTCAGCAGACAGACGTATGCCAATTCCGGAGAAATGCCGGAATCGCGCAGAAACAGTCCGTAGCTGTAGAGATCGCTGGCCGTGGCTTGTGGGTCATCCAGTTGACCGTCGAGCTTGAGGGCGTGCTGATAAAGCTCAAGCGCCTGCCTGGTTTTCCCCAACCCGGCTTCGAGTTCCGCGGCGGAGACGCTGGCTGCAGCTTCCATTTTCGTTTCGCCCGACTCGGCGGCAATTTTCCGCGCCAGCTCATAGGTCTTCTCAGCCTGGCCGGGGCTCTTGGCCTGCACCTGACACTGCGCCAGCCGCAGCACAATCGCGACCAGGTTGTGTGCCGGGGGACGGCTCTGTGGTCCGGCCTGCGCCACTTTGTTCAGGAACATCATGTAATAGGGGATTGCGGCCTCGGGCTTCCCTTCCCGATCCAGTTCGCCGGCCGCATAGAGGTAAGCGGCGACCTGTGAACCGTCGAGCGCAATCGCCCGTTTCCAGCTCTCGATGGCCTCCTCGCCATGTCCCAGTTGATTGGCCAGGATGCCATGGTTCACCAGCAAATTCATGTCTTTCGGCGTGTATTGCAGCGACCGGCGCGTCAACGCGTAGGCCTCGTCGAAGCGTTTCTGCTGCGTGAGATAACGAAGCAGCGCATCTCGAGGAGCGGTGCTGCCGGGATTTGCACGGAGCGCCTGGTTCCAGGCAACGGCCGCCTGTCTTGTGTTCCCTTCTCTCAGTTCCTGCAAGCCGAGATGGGTTTGCAGCGAGCTATCGTAAGCATCCAGCGCGGCCGCACGTTGCAGATCCGGCAAACTCTCCTGGTGCAGCGCCAGGTAATAGCGCATCTGGTCGACGCCTCCCCAGGCCAGTAGGACCATGGCAGCGGCAATGCGCAGCATGCGCGCCGGACGCGAGCTCCCGACCACCCAGCGAAGTCCGCTTCCCAGCCGGTTCCCGGTGTCTATCGCGGCGTGGGCCAACGGCTCTGGTGAATTCAGCAACACCCCGGCGACTCGCTTGTCCCGAAGTTTCCAGATGGCGCCATCAAGAATGAAGTGGTGAATATTGATCAGCGCGGTGAACAGCAGGAAGCTGGCGCTGAAGTCGTAATGAAAGAGCCGGCTGGCCAGCCAGGGTCCGGGGACGAAAAGCGCAATGCCGCCGGCTACCAGCACGGCGAAGTACGCGAAAGGGCTCCAGCCGGCCGCGCTTTTCCCGCGGGCTTCGCGGCGGGCGTAGTAGCTGGTGATCCAGAGATACTGCGCCGAGTGCATCACCGCGAACACCCCACTGCTGTAGCGGCTCTGCGGCAGTCGCAGCCGCTCGACCACGGACAACACCGTGGGCAGGAGAAACCACAAAAATTGCGTGGAAAACAGCGTCACGGCCGGCAACAGACGTCGCCAACCTACCTGTTCCGCCAGCCCAGACCAGCCGTACACCGAACAGCCAATGAACGCTACGCCCAACAGCAGCGCCGCAACGGAACTCACATGTCCCGGAATTGCTGGCGAGACGAACAAAGGATCGTTCGAGGGGCCGGTCCAAAAACTCAGAAGTAAGATCAGGTAGGAAATCAGAAAGGCCGAATACAAAGCTCGTCGCCGTGCGGGCGAGGGCGTGGCGCCTCCTCGCCGGGCGAACATCATGAACAGGCCATAATTCTGTCCGCTGTAATGCCAAGGACTCCAGATGAGGTAGAGCGTGAAAATCCAGGGCAGCGCGCGAAACCAGAAGTGCGACAAAATCAGCGTCAATAGAATCAGGGCAGTGATGTGGACCGTAAAAATACGATATTTATGAAAATCTTCCGCTGTGTGATAGGCACGATAAACCGTCGCCATGTAATGCGGATAATTGAAGAACAGGGCCAATCCGTAGAACGCGATGGACCAGCCCATGGCGCTCGAACTTGAGGCCACGTAAGCCAGCAGAAGCAGGGGAGCTGACCAGGCGCCGCATCCGACGATGAGATCAAGCCAGGGGTTGTAAACCCAAAGCGAAGCCGCGGACTGGGGGAGCCGTCCGACGGTGGATTTTGTCAGTGCGCTTGCAGAATCCCGCATGGCGGTTGCAGTCTGCGGGAATTATAAGTTGGCGATGCGGAGACCCGGCGTACCCAGAAGGGTTCGGCTGAAAGTAACTTCAGCATTTCCCGGCTTTCGCCTGACAGTTCGATCAGAACTCCCGGCGACCCATGATCCACGTCTCGTCTGGAAGAAGAGGCTACCCTCTCAGGCTGCTTTACAATCGAAGCATGAAGCGGTGGGACGTCATCATCGTCGGCGGTGGCATTATCGGGCTCTCGCTCTCGATCGGGTTACGCAAGCGTGGCGCCACCGTCCTGGTCGTCGAACGCGGAGAGCCCGGACGCGAAGCGTCTCATGCCGCCGCCGGCATGCTGGCTGACTCCCCGCTGGAGATTCCCCCTGCGCTTCAACCCCTGGCCAGTGCCAGCGCACGTATGTATCCCGAGTTCGTCCATGAATTGCAGGACGAATCCGGCATGATGGTTGACCTGCGCGATCAGGGCACCATTTTTTTCGCCACACCTGAGCAGTTCCAGGAGCGGCCCGGCTTGACCGGTGACTGTCCGCTTCCCTTGCCCCTGGCCGAACTCGAGCCCGCGCTCGGCCAGGTAGATCTGCCGGGTTTCTATCTGAAGGAGCGCAGCGTGGATCCCCGCGCCCTCACGGCGGCGGCAGTGAAAGCCGCCCGCCATCGCGGTGTGGACCTGGCCTCAGGGACGGCGGTCACCGAGGTGCGCGTGGCCAATGGGCGTGTGATCGGCGTCGGCACTGACAAGACCACTTACCTGGCTCCCGTGGTGGTCAACTGCGCGGGGGCGTGGGCTGGGCAAGTCCCGCCCGATCGGTTTCCCACTCGACCGGTCAAGGGACAGATGCTGTCGCTGGTGGGAGCGTCGCGCGAGCTGCTGCGCCACGTCATTCGCGCTCCTGAAATTTACCTGGTTCCGCGCAGCGATGGCCGGGTTCTGGTGGGCGCGACCGTCGAAGAAGCGGGGTACGATAAGCGCACTGACGCGGAGACCATCCAGCGCATGCGCCAGGCCGCCATCCGTCTGGTGCCTGCTCTCGCCCAGGCTCGGATGCTGGAGGCATGGGCAGGGTTGCGCCCAGGGTCGCCTGACAATCTGCCCATCCTCGGGGCCACCCGGACCGCCGGCTATTTCGTAGCAACGGGTCACTTCCGCGATGGGATCCTGCTCACGCCGGTCACCGCGCAGGTAATGGCGCGGCTGGCCGCTGGGGAAGACCCGGGATATGATGTTTCGCCCTTTTCGCCGGAACGCTTTCAGGACTCATGAGCACCGCCATCCCCATCACGGCCGATCACATCAGAGACCACTACGACTCTCTTGCCTTCATCTATCGGACTTTCTGGGGCGACCATATCCATCACGGACTATTTCTCGACAAAGACGACGCGCCCGAGGACGCGCAGGTGGGGATGCTCGACTATTGCATCAGCCTCCTCAGCCTATCCGCCCGGACCCGTGTGCTGGACGTGGGCTGTGGGCACGGCGGCACTTTGATCCACCTGGCGCGGTCGCGCTCCTGTGCGGGAACGGGACTCACCCTCAGTCCCAAGCAGGCCAGACTGGCGCGGGAGCATTCGGTCCAGGCGGGAGTGGAACGCCTGGTGAACTTTGAAGTCGCGAACGCCGACTCGTTCCACTTCCCTGCTTCGACCTTCGACCTGGTGTGGACCATGGAATCTTCCGAACACTTCGCCGACAAGTCGCGCTACTTCACCAATGTCGCGCGCGCCCTACGACCGGATGGACAACTGCTTCTGGCCGCGTGGACCGGCCCCATGGATCGGGCTCGCGTGCGCCAAGTGGCCCGGGCGTTTCTATGCCCGGAATTGTGGACGGCTGGGCAATACCAGTCCGCCATCGAGTCCGCTGGAATGCTGGTGCGCCATCGCGAGGACCTTACCGCAAAAATCGTACGCACCTGGGAGATCTGTCAGGAACGCGCTCACGCCGCCGGCATGGCGGTCAGATTATTGCCCCGAGCGGCGCGAGAATTCGTGGAAGGCATCGACATCATTCTCGATGCTTACCGTTCTGGAGATTTAACGTACACCGTCCTCGTCGCCCAAAAGTAGCCCCGCCCTTCCGGCGACCTGCCCTACACCGTTCCGGTCGCCGAAAATCGCCGCGAAGCGGCGGAAAGAATGCAGCCCAGGGCATAAGCCCTGGGTAGAAGCACGAAAATGAACCAGCCCTGAAAGGGCGGAAGTGACAACGCTGCCGACGCTCCGATCCCCATCCCCATCGTCGGTTATACTGAGGTGTTTTTCTCTTCAGAAAGGCACCACCCATGGCCTCTCCCGCAGTCGACTACGCTCGCGGCAATCAGCTGCGTTTCCTCAACGAACTGAAAGACCTGCTGCGCATTCCCAGCATCAGCACTCTTCCGGAACATACGTCCGACGTCCAGAAGGCGGCTGAATTTGTGGCTGCTGAACTCCGCCGCATTGGGCTCGAGCACGTCGAGATTATTACCACCAAGGGCCATCCCCTGATCTACGCCGACTGGCTCAATGCTCCCGGCAAGCCCACCGCGCTGTGTTATGCCCATTACGACGTGCAGCCTCCCGATCCGCTCAACGAATGGATTTCGCCGCCCTTTGAGCCCACCGAGCGCAACAACAATATCTACGCCCGCGGCGCGGTCGACGACAAAGGCCAGCTCTGGATGGAGATCAAAGCCGTCGAGGCCCTGATGA
>JBOGLD010000021.1:0-8871 GCA_050745885.1 Terriglobales bacterium | reverse complement strand
CATCCTCTACATGCCGATGATCCCCGAGTTGCCCATTGCCATGCTGGCCTGCACGCGCCTCGGGATCATCCACAGCGTGGTCTTCGGCGGATTCTCCGCGGAGGCGCTGAAAGCTCGCATCAATGACCTCGGTGCCACGCTGGTGGTCACCGCTGACGGAGGCTTCCGCCGGGGTAAAGAGGTCAAGCTCAAGACAGCCGTCGATGAAGCGTTGACGGAGTGCCCCGGCGTCCGTGACGTAATCGTCTATCGCCGCACCGGTTCCGATACGCAGATGAAAGAAGGCCGCGACCTGTGGTGGCACGCGCTCGATGAGCACGCCACCGAAGATTGTCCCGCCGTCCCGCTCGATAGCGAGCATCCTTTGTACGTGCTCTACACCTCCGGGACCACCGGGAAACCGAAGGGCATTCTCCATACCACCGGCGGCTATCTCACCTACATCACTGCCAGCATGAAATGGGTGTTCGATCTGAAGGAGGAAGACACTTACTGGTGTTAGGCCGACATCGGATGGGTCACCGGCCACAGCTACATCGTCTATGGGCCGCTGCAAAACGGCGCCACGAGTCTCATGTACGAAGGCGCGCCGAACTTCCCCGAACCCGACCGTTTCTGGAGCATCATCGACCGCCACCAGGTAAACATTTTCTATACCGCCCCGACCGCGATTCGTACTTTCACCAAGTGGGGTGACGAATGGCCCAAAAAGCATAGGCTCGACAGCCTGCGCTTGCTGGGCACCGTCGGCGAACCCATCAACCCCGAGGCGTGGATGTGGTACCGCGAGCTCATCGGTCACAACCGCTGCCCCATCGTCGATACCTGGTGGCAGACCGAAACCGGACATATCATGCTCACCCCCATTCCCGGGGCCATCGCTACCAAGCCGGGTTCAGCCACCCGTCCATTTCCTGGCGTCGTGCCCGAGGTGGTCACGATGGATGGCAAAGCCGTCCCCGAGGGCTCCGGCGGATTTCTGGTGATCAGGCAGCCTTGGCCGGGAATGCTGCGCACCATCTACGGCGATCCCGACCGCTACGTGCAGCAATATTGGTCCCAGATTCCCGGCATGTATTTCACCGGCGACGGCGCCAGCAAAGATAAAGACGGCTATTTCTGGGTGATGGGGCGGGTGGACGACGTGATCAACGTTTCGGGCCACCGCTTGAGCACGATGGAGGTCGAGTCTGCGCTGGTCGCGCACGAAGCTGTTGCCGAAGCAGCCGTGGTAGCACGTCCGGACGAGATTAAAGGCCAGGCCATCTCCGCTTTCGTTACCCTCGAGCAGGGAAGAAAGCCCAGCAACGAATTGAAAGATGACCTGAGAAAGTGGGTGGCCAAGGAAATCGGCGCTATGGCCAAGCCCGACGATATTCGTTTCACGGACTCGCTGCCCAAAACCCGCAGCGGAAAAATCATGCGTCGTCTCTTACGGGAACTCGCCAGCAGCGGCGACGTGAAGGGCGATACCACGACGCTCGAGGATTTCGGAGTGATTGCGAAGTTGAAGGAGAGCGAGGAAGCCTGATTTCCGCTCTGGTCCTTGGCCGGGGTTATTCCCCCGCGCCCATCATCACAATGGGCATGGTAGGCGCCGCGGAACCTTGCTCCGGCTCTATTGTGATCGCGAAGGTCTTGGCTTCCACTCCAGCCGGTAGCGGCGGTTCGACCACGGTCGCGCTGCCCCGGGTGTCGGGCTTGAACACGCCGGCAGGGATGGGCGCGCCATTGGTCGGAATCAGCCACAACTCATATGCTTTCTGCGGCGGTAAGCCCGGCATATTGCTGGCCAGGAAAATCAGGCTCGAGCGGTTTCGAACGTAAATGGCTCTGCCTTGCGGCTGCGGCGGAGTCTGCGCCGCAACTAAGGTCACGCGCAGCGCGTCGGTCGAGGTCAGCGTGGAAACCACCTCTCGAGCTTGTGCGAGTTGCGCCTGCTGCTGGATCGATTCGTTCTGCAACCGGGCCACACTCTGCGCCAGATGGTCACTCTGCTTCCAGAAGAAGCCCGCTACCAGCAGGAGCCCTGCCGCCACCAGCCACGGGACGAAAGATAAAGATAGAGATAAAGAGCGGCGCGGCGCAGTCTTCGGCCGGCGAGGCTCCTTCGCGACTGCCTGCAGCAATCGTTCGCGGGAGCGTTGCGGCGGCGCAGGCCCAGCTGCGGAAAGGGCGAGCAAGCCCATATCTCCGCGCAATCGCTCGAGCTCGCGGCGGCAGTCGGAACACCCTTCCAGATGCTTCTCGACCGCGACGCGCTCGTCACCCTGCAGCGTTCCCAGAGCGAGCAGTGCGAGATCGTCGGCGAATTGTTCGTGCGCGCTCATGCTGCAAATGCGTTCCGCAGGGCCTGCAACCCGGCGCGAATGCGAGTCTTGATTGTCCCCAGCGGCTCTCCCGTCTTGACCGCGATTTCGGTATGGGTAAGGCCTTCGAAGTATGCCATCTCCAGTGCGCTGCGTTGCGGACCTGGCATGTCGTTCAGGGCGCCCCGCACTTTCTCCATGGCGCGGGCCCGTTCCGCTTCGCCCGCCATGTCCGGTTCGACTGAAACCACCAGGTCGGCGATATCAGTCTCCGGCCGCCGCTTGCGCAAACTATCAATCGCGCGGTTCCGCGCAATCACTCCCAACCACGCCCCCAGGTTGCCGCGGCTGGAATCGAATGCCCCGGGATTGCGCCACAACTGCATGAAGACTTCCTGCAACACGTCCTCCGCAGACCCGGTATCGCCCAGCACGCGCAACGCCACCGCATACACCAGCGAGGAATAGCGGTCATACAGCGCCGTCATCGCGCTCTCGTCGCCCGAGCGTATCGCCGACGCCAGTGCGGCTTCGCTCGCCACTCCCTTTAATTCTGCACCGGGCAAACCGTTATCTCACCCTTTCAAAAGTACGCTTGCGAGCCCGCGGCGGATTGCGCGGGCACTTAGCTCGCAACCGGGGAAGAGTAGACTACCCCAGAGGGGCCTTAAATGGGAGATCTAAGCCGCATCGGCGTCGCCATCGATACGCAACTGCTTCGCCGCTTCGACCGCTTTATTGCGCACCAGGGCTACGAGAACCGCTCCGAAGCTTTTCGCGATCTCATCCGCGACCGCCTGGTAGGATCCGCAGTAGTCGCACCCCATGCCTTGGTGGTAGGCACTGTTACTCTTATCTACGACCATCACACTCGCCTCTTGCCCGAGAAACTTACGGACCTCCAGCATGAGCATCATCACGTGATCATCTCCACCCTTCATGCTCACCTGGATCACGAAAGCTGTCTCGAAGTGGTGGTGCTTCGCGGCAAGTCGAAAGAAGTCCAGAAACTGGCCGACCGTCTGATCAGCACCAAGGGCGTTCAGCACGGACGCCTGGTCATGAGTTCACCACAAGCGGCCGCTCACCATCATCAATGACGTTCAACTGACAACTTGGAACGAGAACTGGAAAACTGGGAGTAAATCCAGCCGACGCCGTTCAGTAAAGCGTTAGCCAAATCCTACTGGCTTTTCATCGCCACTAATCTTTCCTCGGGCGTCATCTGTTTCCACAGTACTTCCAGATCACGCTGCACCCGCGAATTGCCCGGGTCTCCGTGCAGCGCCTTGGCGAACCAGCGATAGGCGGTCGGCAGGTCGCGGCCCACGCAGTGACCGGTCGCGTACATGGCGCCAAGCAAGGTCTGCGCCTTGGCATTCGATTGTCGCGCCGCGATTTGCAAATTTCTCTGGGCCCGGTCGCAGTCTTCCGGCACACCGCGCCCGTACAGATATTTTTCTCCATCAGCCACCATCCGGTCTTCGAAACTTGATGCAGGAGCGCTGGGAGATGGCTTCGGACGGACCGGTTTTGGCGCGGACACCACAGTCGCGGCCCGCGCTTCCTTTGGCGCCGGCTCCGGCGTCTCAGGCTCCTCCGTCTGCGAGGACGTAGCCGTCGGCGCCTGGGCTGCAACTGCCCCGGAGTCGGGCCTCTCATCCGGCGGTGCGGCTTGCGGCGGTGCGGCCTGCGGCGGTGCGGCTTGGGTCGTCGAGGCTTGGTCGGCTGGTTTCGCTATCGCGGCTGGGCCGGCAGGAACGCTACCACCCGCTGCAGGTTCCGCGGCCGGTGGCTGGGCCGCTTCGGCGGTCGCAGGTTGCACCTCCGGCGGTGCCGGGTTCGCAGTGGGCTCCACCGGGGTCGCCGGAGCCGCTGCCGCGGTCGAATCAGGAGCTGGAACTGGCGCCGGAACCACCGGCGTTGGATGGATGACGGGTTGCGGGACGTATCCAGCCCAGGGATAGCCGTCCCGCTGCCAGTGCCACGCCAGCAAAGCTCCGCTCAAGATAAGCAGAAGCAGGGCCAGGTACAGCCGCCCGTGGCCTCGCGGCGGTTCATCTTCCAGCAGGTAATCCAGGTCGCGGGAGCGTTCATCTCCCAGCCCCAGAAAGGATGGGCCACTTACGGGCTGTCTGGCTCGTTCGCGCGGCAGGTCGTCTCTCAGCGGCGTCGGCGGCGGTCCCAGGGGAGCCCCGCACATGCCGCAAAACCGGTATTGCGGATTATTCTCCTGGCCGCATTGGACACAGCGCACTGTCATGGCAGTCGGCATAACTATACTAATTCAGATGCTGATTCGGTACGTTCCTTTGGTATGCCCGCCTCCCGTCCATAGCGATGCCATTCCTGTTCGACCCAGTGCTACCCGGGGTCAAGTCGAAGGGACGCCGCCACTTGCGCCCATCCGCCTTTACACCTCGGTCTACAGCGTGTTACCTTAATTACACGTTACGATCAAATTGAAACTAGAAGACAGGAGTGCACTAGGTTAGTGCTAGCCAGAGAGCAAAAGAAGTCCCTCATCGACCAGTACGGCACGCATCCCACCGACACGGGCAGCCCCGAAGTCCAAATCGCGTTGCTTAGCGAACGCATTGGTCAATTGACGGACCACTTCAAAACGCACCAGAAGGACCATGGCTCGCGCCGCGGTCTTCTCATGCTGGTCAGCAAGCGTCGCCGCCTGCTGGACTACCTCAAGCTATACGATTCCGAGCGTTACAAGACGGTTGTGCATAAGCTGGGCCTGCGCAAATAGGCTTTTCTGCGGGGCCGTTCCCGGCTCGGGGTGTAGGCGCCGGACTACCATCGGAATCATCGGGCCGTGGCCCAGACGGCCACCGCGAAACAGGGAACAAAGCCGCGAACGGTGTGTTTCCGGCCTTCTCCAGAACGCTACTGGCTCTTGCCCTTCAACTGTGCAGCCTCTGCAAAACGCATGCGCGTGTTCTCCTGCCAAAAGGAAATGAATCATGAAACAAGAAGTAACGGTTGACCTTACCGGCGGTAAGCGAATCTCTTTTGAAACCGGAAAATTAGCCAAGCAGGCGCACGGTTCGGTGGTTGTGCGCATCGGCGATAACGTCGTGTTGGCCACCGCCACCGCCAACCCCGATCCCCGCGAGGGCATCGATTTCTTCCCCCTGACCGTCGACTATCGCGAATACACCTACGCCGGTGGACGTATCCCGGGCGGCTTCATCAAGCGCGAGGGCCGTCCCAGTGAGCGTGAAATCCTCACCAGCCGGCAGATTGACCGCCCGGTGCGTCCCATGTTCACCGACGGTTTCAAGTGTGAGACCCAGGTCATCGCTTTCGTCCTCTCCGCCGACACCGAGAATGACCCTGACGTCCTCGGCATCAATGGCGCATCCGCCGCGCTTACCATTTCCGACATCCCGTTCGAAGGTCCCATCGGCGCCGTGCGCGTGGGCCTGGTCAATGGCGCGTTCATCATCAATCCCACTTACAGCGAGATGCGCGAGAGCCTGCTGAACATCATGGTGGTCGGCACCTCCGACGGCATCGTGATGATCGAATCGGGCGCCAAGGAAGTGAAGGAAGAAACGGTGGTGGACGCCATCGAGTTCGCCCACACCGAAATCAAAAAGATTTGCGCCGCCATCAATGATCTCAGGCAAAAGGCGGGAAAGCCCAAGCGCCAGGTAACTCCTCCGGAATTCGACCAGGCCTACTACGACGACCTGAAGAATCGCGTCGCCGCCGACCTTACCGACCGCCTCGACACCCAGAAACATCCCAAGGCCGAAAGTCATAGCCTGACCCGGGAACTCAAGAAACAGCTGCAGGCTGCCATTCTGGAAGACGATGAAGCCGCGCAGAAGAAATTCAAGACCTATTTCGAAACCCTGCGCGAGCGCATCTTCCGCGAACAGGTCATCAACCAGAAGCGCCGTCCCGACGGCCGCGCCTTCGACCAGATCCGTGATATCTGGATCGAAGTCGGCGTGCTCCCGCGCACCCACGGATCAGCCATCTTCACCCGCGGGGAAACCCAGGCCCTGGTCACCACCACCCTGGGCACCAGCGACGACATGCAGCGCCTGGAAGTGTTCGAAGGCGAAGCCAAGAAACGCTTCATGCTGCACTATAACTTCCCCCCGTTTTCGGTTGGAGAGGTTGCATTTCTGCGGGGCGCAGGTCGCCGTGAGATTGGCCACGGCGCACTGGCGGAACGCTCCATCTCGAACGTCCTGCCGGGCGAAGATACGTGGCCCTATGCCATGCGCGTGGTTTCCGACATCCTGGAGTCGAACGGTTCGTCTTCGATGGCCACGGTCTGCGGAGCCTCGTTGTCGCTGATGGATGCAGGCGTTCCCCTGAAGTCCCCGGTTGCGGGCGTCGCCATGGGCCTGGTCAAGGAGGGCGAACAATACGCCATCCTCACCGACATCGCCGGCGCCGAAGACCACTACGGCGACATGGACTTCAAAGTCGCCGGCACCAAGGACGGCATCACCGCCCTGCAAATGGACATTAAGGTTGGCGGCATCACGGCGCAGATCATGCGCGAAGCCTTGTCCCAGGCCCAGCGCGGACGGCTGTTCATCCTGGACAAGATGAATGCGGTCCTGCCCAGTCCCCGGGAAAAGGTTTCGTCCTTTGCTCCGCGCATTTACACCCTGCAGATTCCAGTGGATAAGATTCGCGACGTGATTGGACCCGGCGGCAAGATGATTCGCAGCATCATCGAGCGCACCGGCGTGAAAATCGACGTCGAGGATTCGGGCAAGATCAACGTAGCCTCGAACGACGAAGCTTCGGCAGCCAAAGCTTTGCAGATTATCGGCGACCTGACCGCCACGGCCGAGGTAGGAAAAACTTATCTGGGCACGGTCACCCGCCTGGCTGATTTCGGCGCTTTTGTCGAGATCATCCCCGGCACCGATGGCCTGTTGCACATCAGTGAAGTCGCCGAGCACCGCATCAAGGACGTGCGCGACGAACTGAAAGAGGGCGACCAGGTGCTGGTAAAAGTGCTGGCGGTGGAAGGCAACCGCATTCGCCTGTCGCGCAAAGCCATCCTCAAGGAACAGCGCGCCAAGATGGGCGGCGGCGAACTTCCACCGGAAGAGGGTGGAGGAGACGGCAGCGGCGAACCCGCTCCCGCTCCTGCCCTGACCATCGAAGGCGGCGCCGATTTCGCCGACGACGAGCCCAACTTCAACCGCGATGCACCCGTGGCTGGCGGCGGAGACCGCCCAGAGCGCAGTGGAGATCGAGGCCCAGACCGCGGTGGTGACCGCGGCCGTCGCCCAGGTGGCGGTGGCGGCGGGCGAGGACGTGGACGCGGCGGCCCCGGCCGCGGTGGCCGCGGAGGTTTCGGCGGCGGCGGACACGGCGGAGGCCGTCACTAACCTGATGTAGGCGCGAGCCTCCCGCTCGTGCAGGCCCAGCCTGATGTAGGCGCGAGCGTCCCGCTCGTGCAGGCCCAGCCAAAGCTCGGCAATCTTTAAAGGCCGCGACATAAGTCGCGGCCTTTTCTCTCCGCGCGCATCCAACCCTATAGAGGCATTTCATATGAAGCGATTTTCTCTCCTGGCAGCCATCTTCATTCTAGTGGCGGCGGTTTTCGCCCTGGCAAAGCCGAGTCCAAACACCACGACAATACCGGCGTTTCCGGGCACGCTGGCGAATGCACGCTTTGTGTACGTTGCGTCCTACGATGGAGATCAGTTCAACCCGAACTTGCTTTCCGAAGATCGGGCCGCGATTGGCGCCGTGCAGGACGCCATTCAGAATTGGGGCAAGCTAACCCTCGTGTACCAGCCCTCCCAGGCCGATATCATCATCCTGGTGACCAGCCGCCCTTCCGAAGACCTGCTGGCCGTCTATGATGCCCACGGGCTGCGGGGCACGTATCTCTGGCGTGTCATGGGTCGCGACGGTCTCGCATCGGGCGAGACCCCGCTCGTCACCCAATTCGAAAGCGCCTTCGAGAGCGTCCAAAAGCACAGGTAAAGTGCAGACGGGTGGTGGCCCATTCAAGCCCTCTTTTGGCTTGAGTGGGCGAGTTCAGGCGTGGACGGAGTCTTACTGTCTCTCCTTCGTGTTTTCGTGTCGTCTATTCCGACTCGATCTCCGTTGTCCCTCAAAGCCGGTGAAGTTAGAACAGCAGGTCCCTCCGCTCCGCAAATCATCACTTCGCGATGATCTGCTCCGGTCGGGATGACAGGATTGATCGGATCTGAACATCCGCCGAGTGGGCAGGTGGCCCACCATTCCGAAGAGAAATATAAGCGGACGCTTCCCACCCTCTAAACCGACCCGAGGGTGCCCCATCCTTCGCGCACTTTGCGAAGGGTGGGAGACCACGACCTGTCCCCGTCAGGATGTAAGAACTTCGCTATGCGCCCATCACAGGCCCATTCCTCAACCCGATTCCGAAACATGCCCCGACGCCTCCGCCTGTTCATACATCTCTTCAATTTGCCGCCGATACCGTGCCGCGACCACTCTTCGGCGCAACTTCATGCTGGCGGTCAACGTCCCGTCCTCGGCAGAAAACTCATCCGCAACCAGCAGAACCCTCTTCAGC
>JBOGLD010000020.1:0-15635 GCA_050745885.1 Terriglobales bacterium | reverse complement strand
GAAGCATACCGGGCTGGATCCCAACCATCTCCAGCTGGAAATTACCGAAACCATTGCCATGGGCGATCCGGAAAAGGCCGCCTCCGTACTCTCTCAACTGAAGGCGCTGGGAGTTCGCCTGAGCGTGGATGATTTCGGCACGGGATACTCATCCCTGAGCAGGCTGCAGCAGTTCCCGGTGGATTCGCTGAAGATCGATCGGGCTTTCATCTCGCAGATGGACAGCGACGCGGAGAGCCACAAGATTGTGCAGGTCATCATCATGCTGGCCCAGACCCTGGGCTTGGTGACCGTGGCCGAAGGGACCGAAACGGAAGAGCAAGTGAACCAGCTCAAGGCGCTGGACTGCGGTTTTGCCCAAGGCTACTACTTCTCTAAACCGGCCGATCATCAGGTGATTTCTGATCTGTTGCTGAGGGTGAACGGCAGGGCTGTTACGCCGGCCAAGGCGAATGCAGCAGTGGCGGGCGTCTAAAGCTGCTCTCGTCCTGAGCGAAGTGGCGGCCTCGTTCGCGAAGCCTTCGCGCAGTCGAAGGAACCATATTCCCTCCTCGCCAACCTGGGCTGGCTGGCAAGCTAGATCACGAAACAGATTGGCGCCAAGATCCTTCACGGACTTTGTTCCACGGATCGTGATTCGCAAAATGGTCGCAGTCAGTCAAAATATCATCGCCAAACATTCCGCGGGCGCGGCGAAGTCTGCCACGCTATGGCGCCCAACCGGGTACGAAGTCATCCTATAGGATGGATCAAATAAAAGGAGAGATCCGAGGCAATCCCATCTGCATCCAACTTCTACCCTACAAAATCACGAGGTGTGGAATGAAAGTCGGACTAATCGGGCTGGGCAACATGGGATCGGGCATGGCGGCGAACCTGCTCAAGGGCGGGCATGAGGTCACGGTCTACAATCGGACGGCCAGCAAGGCGCAGGCACTGGTTGCGCAGGGCGCGCGCTATGCCGCCCATGTAGCCGATGCCTGCCGGGGCGATGCGGTGATTACCATGCTGGCGGATGACGGGGCGGTGGAAGGCGTTGTCTTCGGCGATGTGGGCGTAGTCAGCAGTCTGGGCCAGGGCGCGATTCACGTTTCCTCGAGCACCATCAGCGTGGCCCTTTCGGAAAAGATGGCGGCCGCCCACGCTGCCGGCGGCCAGCGCTTTGTCTCGGCTCCGGTGTTTGGCCGGCCCGAGGCGGCGGCTGCGGCCAAGCTGTTCATCACCGTCGCAGGCGCGCCGGATGTAGTTGACAAATGCATGCCCTTGTTCGAGGCCATCGGGCAGCGCACTTTTCGCTTCGGCAACCATCCTCCTGATGCAAATCTCATCAAGCTCAGCGGCAATTTTCTGATCTCCTCGGTGATCGAGGCGCTGGGCGAAGCCATGGCGCTGGTGGGCAAGGCGGGTCTGGACCAGCATCAGTATGTCGATTTTCTGACCTCCACGCTTTTCAGCGCGCCGGTATACAAAACCTACGGCGGACTGCTTGCCGACAAGAAATTCGAGCCCGCCGGGTTCGCGGCTCCCTTGGGATTCAAAGATAACCGTCTGGTGCTGGCCGCCGCCGAGAAGCTGCGTGTGCCCCTGCCGCTGGCCAGCCTGATTTACAACCGGTTCCTGACCTTGCTGGCCCGCGGCGGCGAGTCGCTGGATTGGTCGGCTTTCTCGCAACTGGCGGCAGAGGATGCAGGCGAGGCCGCCCTGCCGGTGCGCAAGTAGAAACCCATGTAGAAATCCGTAGGGGTGCCCCGCTCTCCTCTCTCCGCGTTTTGGAGAGACAGGGCGGGGTTTTCTGCTTGAGCCTGAACGGCGTCTTCCGGAGAGTCGAAATCCCCACCCTGTGGTTCCAAAAAACGGAACCACGAGGGTAGGGCACCCTGGGGCTGAGACTACTTCCTTGCCGCCACCTGCTTGCGCAGGCGCTCCTCCTGCTCTCTGAGCTCCGGTGTAAATTCGGCGCCGAAGTCTTCCGCTTCGAATACCTGGCGGATTTCGATCTCGGTTCCGCCGTCGAAAGGACTGCGCTTGAGCCACTCGACCGCTTCTTCCATGGACCTTACCTGCCACAGCCAGAATCCCGCGATCAATTCCTTGCTCTCGGTGAACGGACCGTCCGTTATAGTGTGCTTTCCGCCCGAGAATTTCACGCGCTTGCCCTTCGATGTGGGGTGAAGCCCCTCGCCGGCCAACATCACGCCGGCTTTCACCAGTTGCTCGTTGTACTTCCCCATGGCGGCCAGGATCTCTTTGTTGGGCATGACGCCGGCCTCTGAGTTCTTATCGGCCTTGACGATCACCATGAATCGCATTGTCCTGTCTCCTTTGGCTTTTTGGTTTGGGGCCGAACCGCCGGCCCTATTTAGACGTCGAACCAAGGGGTATGGGATCGACCGGTTCGGCACTTTTTTTTGAAATCTTGTTAAGTGCCGGCAAGCCTTGACCTTATTCGTCTTGCGATACCGCTCTGATGGTTCGGTTCTGCCCTGCGCCTGTCGGTCGGTGGTTTCGGTCAGTGGTTAGGGATCGTGGCTGAGGCCTGGTTTGAGGAGGTGCTCTCCTTACCACCCGCGCTCACGGCCGTTACGAAGTAATGGTAGGTTTCTCCGTTGTTGACGTGGTGATCGACATAGGGCGGCGCGGACACGGTGGCAATCGGCTGGTAACTTCCGTCGCCCTGGCTGCGATAAATTTTGTAGCCCGTCACAGTCACGCCGGCCTTGGGGAGTGAAGGGTTCCACTGCAGGAGAACGCTACGAGGCTTCTCGCTGGCCCCAACCCGGAAGAGTACTGCGCCCACGATCCCGAAAAGCAGGACGACGAGAATCGCAATCGGCAGCCGCAGCGCTCTTCGTTTCAAGTCTGGTTATCTTACTGGTGATTCACCAGTGAACCGGCTTCGGTAATGCTGCCCTTTACCAGTTCAGTTTGAAGCTTCAGCTTCTGGTGAGGGCGCAGGTCGACTACCGTCTCAAACGGCAGGTAGCCGGGCAGGGCGACACGGACGCTATGCCGGCCGGGCGTGAGCAGCATGGCCTGTCCTACGCCATTGAATTCGTCTACGTGCCCGGCGAATTGATTGTCAACGAATACCGCCGCCCGAGTGGGTGTGGCCGATATTTTCAATTCCGCGTTGGCGTCGCGGCTGGGTGGGTGCGCATCTCTGACCAGCGCAACGTTTATCACACTGGTTTTTCCGGGCTCAAGGATGACCTGCTCGGCATAGTCCTTGTACCAGGCCTGGCGCACCAGGACCTCGTGTTTGCCGGGCAGCAACATGATTTTCTTGTCGCCCGTCAGCTCGTTTACGTAGCCCACATACTGTCCGTCCACCCATACGCCGGCTGTTTTGTCCGCCTTGCTGTGGGCCGCGAACTTTAATTCAGATTGCACCCGGTCCTCGGCATGCACCAGACTCACCAGAGCGATCATTGCCAGGATTGACGGCAAACTTCTACGACGAAACATTTACACCTCCAAAAGTACAGACTATAAACCACCATAAGGATGATTCTATTCGCCGGTGAAGGCTAGTAGCCAGAAGGATTCCCCGGTCCCGGCTACAAAATTCGCCCGGCGTCGGTAGCGGCAGAATTATCAGCGAGGGGAGCGCGGAATTTCCTTCGCCATTCCGCCCGAAAGCGATCCTGGGAAGCGGCACTGCGCCAACTGAATCGGCCGGACCTGTAACTTCTCGATTTCTCACACATCATTGTCTTCACGCCAGGCCATGCCCGGCGCAAAATCTTTGGAGGATTCCATGAAAAAGTTGATCGGCAAATTGATGGTGATGTGTGTCCTGGCCCTGTCTCTTAACGCCTTTGCGCAATCCACACCGGACGCAAATCAGGATGGCATGAAGCATGACGACATGAAGCAGGACACCATGAAGCAGGACACCATGAAGCACGACGACATGGCCAAGGGCAAGAAGGCCAAAAAACTCAAGAAAAACAAGATGAAGAAGGACGATATGAAACACGACGACATGAAGAAGGACGATATGAAGAAAGACGACACGAGCAAGGACGATATGAAAAAGAACTAATCGCCCGGAGCCGACCCGGGTGGTGGTTCCTCGCCGCCCGGGAAAGCTGTCGCGAAGTCCCCGCCCGAATCCTCCCGGGATTTCCGCGGAGCGGCCAGGCTAGCGGTTTGGTGATTCAAATATCGGCGAAGACACCGAACGCAAGGCACATATCCCTCATGAATGGCTTCGGCCGCAGTCACCATGCGCACCTTGCCCCCGCCCTCGTGTTCATGTAGAAACTTGCAGCCTGGGACGTGAAAAGTCTTGCCGTCGGCTGCAATCTCCACCATCATTTCCGGCGGAACACTGATGCCAGGCTGGGCGTGTTCGGAGCGCAGGGCACGGCCTGGGGCCGCGTCAAATCTGGCCAGCGCGAAACTACCGGAAACCAGGGCCAGTGCAGCCACCGCGACGAGCCATCCGTAAGCTGTTCCTCGGGGACCGGGCATGGACTGGGCCAGCTTTCTTTGCCAGCGCTGGCTAAAACCTGGGGGCAATTCTACCAAACGATCGTCGGCGTACAGGTGCACCACGTTCCTGGTCCCGTCGAGCACCGCCGTGCAGTGCCGGCATTCACGAAAGTGCGCCTCCATCGCCGCCCGCAATTCCGGACTGACCTCGCCTTCCAGATAGTTCGAGATTTCCTGCCAGACCTGCTCGCAATTGACTACCATGGCTTACTCCCTTTCCCGAACGGCGCACGGCTGAACCAGCCATCCGCCAACGCAGGCGCCAGAATGTCCCGCAGCATCAGCCTTGCCCTCAGCAAACGGGTTTTGACGCTGGCAATCGAGATGCCCAGAACTTCCGCGGTTTCGTCGATGCTCATGTGCTCCACATCGCGCAGCAGAAATACTTCCCGGTATTTCTGCGCCAGGCTGGCCAGAGCCTTGGCCAGCAAGGCGCGGATTTCGCTTCTCTCCAGCGCTTCCGAAGGGATCTCCCGCCAGTCGGCGAAATCCCGCGGAGTGTAGGCCCCTTCTTCATCTTTCGCTTCAATAATCGGCTCAAACAATTCGGCGTGCTGTTTCCGTTGCCGCATGCGGGCTTCATTCACCGTGATCTGGATCAGCCAGGTGCTGAAGCGCGATTCGCCGCGAAACTGCCGCAGGTTGGCAAAGGCCTTGAGAATGGCTTCCTGCGCCACATCCTGCGCGTCCGCGTCATTGCGCAACAGGGCCAGCGCGGTCACGTAGACCCGGCGCTCGTAGGGCTTGACCAGTTGGGCAAACAGGGAGAAGTTACCTTTGCAGATGCGCGCAATGAGAGATTGCTCGCTGTCATCACCGCGGTCCGCTGGTCTCTCGGCAATCGTCATGCGTCGCAGCATCCGGTTTTCAACCCCACAAGCCCTTGCTCAGGAAAGGCTAGCGCTCGAGATATTCGGGATTCTTCTTCCATCCCGTGAGCATGGACGCAAAATTATTCCAGCCGTGGAGAACGACCATGACGAGGTGTCCCAGAAGGAAGAACAGAATTGCCCACATCACCGCAAAATGCCAGATTCGGGCCCAGTGGAAACCGCCCATCATCCAGGCCAGCCAGGAAAACTGCACCGGCTTCCACACGGCCAATCCAGTCACAACCGATAGAGCACCCAGGCCCAGTACTGACGTGTAGGCCAGTTTCTGCAGCGGGTTGTAAACCTCGCGGACAATCGGCTTGGGTCCAAAGAAAAAGTAATGGTGCACCATGGGCCAAACCCCGCGAACATCCCGCGGCAGGAACAGCACCTGGCGATAATTGCGGCTGAATACCTGATAGCCCAGGTAGAAGAGCCCGGTGCCGATATAGATCCACATGAACGTCAGGTGCCACTGCAGGCCGCCGCCCAGCCACCCCCCCAGGGCGAAGGCCTTGGGCCAGTGCACCAGGTCCTTCTGCGGGATTTTTGCTCCGAAGCTGGGGAAGGCGCGAAATATCTGAAACCCGCTGAAAACCATCACCAGCAACGCCACTGAGTTCAACCAATGGGAAAATCGCACCGCCCAGGGATGTTCGTAGGCTGCCTCTTCGATCTCTCCGGTCTTGGGCGACTCAATTTCGATTACGGCTTCGGCCATCGTGCTCTTTCCACTCCCGGCCGGTTACAAACCATAGAACCAGGAGTAGCCCTGGTCTTCCCAGTAGCCCACTTTGTCCAAAACATTCGTGACTTTCAGGTCGGTCAAATACTTGGCTTGCTTGTAGCCAATTTTCGTCGGGATCTGCAATCGCACCGGAGCTCCGTGTTCGGCGGTAAGCGGCCGGTCGTACATCTCGTAACAAAGCAGGGTCTGCGGGTGCAAGGCGGTCGCCATATCCAGCGACTCGTAGTAGTCGTCCGCGCATTCGACGGTGATGAATCGGGCGGTCGTATCGGCGCCGATCATCTTGAGGAAGTCCGAAAGCCGTGCCCCTCCGAAGCGGCCGATGACATCCCATCCTTCCACACAGATGTGGCGCGTGTTTTGCCGCACTTTGGGCAGCGCCTGGATTTGCGCCAGGGTGTAGTCTCCGGGCTTTTGCACCCCTCCGGCCACGGTGAGCGTCCACGCTTCCAGATCGACTCCGGGATCTTCCACGTCGTATCCGTTGATGGGGAATTTCTCGAACGGGGTCAGCTCGGAGTCGGCAAAAACAAGAGCGAGATGGCGGGGGCGAAACAGTCGAGCCGAGGCCCAATCGCTGAAGCCCAGCCCGGCCTTGAGCAGCGGTTCCTGCAGCGGAGGAATCGCGAACGCACCCAGGGCCAGCACCGGCGCTACTTTCAGCAATTCGCGGCGCGTGACCTTCCTGAACTTGCGAGAATCGATTCTTGTTTCCATTGCAGTCTCGTGTAGCCTGGCGTCCTGTCGACCGTCCGCAGGGGGTCTAGCCCTCCACCGCAGACCGCCAGTGTAACCCGCACATGAGATTCGTGGCGCATGGAAAAGTTACGCAAGCGATCCAGGGTCTAGCTCTCTACCGTCTCCGCCACGAACCTGGCAAACTGTCTCACGTCCTGCTCGGTAGTATCGAAGGAACACATCCATCGCACCACGGATTGCTGTTCGTTCCACACATAAAAGAAATAGCGCTTTTGCAGTCTGGCAATTGCGGCCCGCGGGATTTTAGCGAAGACCCCGTTCGCTTCCACCTTGTAAACGACCTTGACTTGCGGAATAGCACTCAGTTGCTTCTGCAGCAGGCGTGCCATGCGATTGGCGTGCTGCGCACTTTTGTGCCACAGATCGCCGGTGAACAGGGCGTCAAATTGCGCGGATATGAAGCGCATTTTGGAGGCAAGTTGCATGCCCTGCTTGCGCAAATACAGGAAGTCATGGGCCAGTTTGCGGTCGAAGAAAACCACCGCTTCTGCTCCCATCGCGCCGTTTTTTGTTCCCCCGAAGGAAAGCACGTCCACTCCCAGGTCCCGCGTGGCTTGCCGCAGGGTTTGCCCCAGACCGGCGGCGGCGTTCGCGATGCGGGCCCCGTCCATGTGCAGGAACATGCCACGCTGGTGAGCAAAGCGGGCCAGCGCTTTTATTTCCTCGGGCTTGTACACCGTCCCCACTTCGGTGGCCTGGGTGATGGAGATTACACGGGGCTGCACGTGGTGCGGGTCATCAATGCCATGATAGGCATGGCGGACGGATTCGATCGTCAGTTTACCGTTAGTCACAGGGACCGGAATCAGTTTGCAGCCGGTGAACTTCTCCGGGGCCCCGCATTCGTCGGCGTAGATGTGGGCGCCTTCGCCGCAGATTACCGCGTGATAAGAATGGGTCAGCGCTCTCAGACCGAGGCAATTGGCGGCTGTCCCGTTGAAAACGAAGAAGACGCCAATATCAGCGCCGAAGCGCTGCTTGAATTTCTGCTCCACGGATGCGGTGTAGGGATCGTCGCCATAGCCGACTACATGACCGCGATTGGCCGCAACCACGGCTCTCAAGACCTCAGGGTGAACTCCGGCGTTGTTGTCGCTGGCGAAACTGCGGCTAGGTTTCATGATCCGAAATAATGTAGCAGAAGCGTGGGGCGGACACTCTTGTCCGCTGCCTTTGAATTGGACTCTTAAGGTTCAGACTTTAGGGTTTTGGAAGGGTAACCTGCACGCAGGAACCGGGATTTTCCACCCCCCACAACAAGATCAACTTCAAAGGCGGCGGGCAGCAGTGTCCGCCCCACATCATTCGCTATGGCACGTCGGTGGTATTACTCCGCGGGTACCACGGTGATCTTGGCGAGCCCGACCGATGCCCTTACATTTGGCCCATGGCACTCGTACTCATGATGGTGGTTCTGGCGTTCGGCCTGCTGTACGTCGCGGTTGTAGCCGAAGAACGGCAGATGCAGGAAGCCACCAAACCGCGCAAGCGGTAAATAGATTTCAGAAGCTCAAGGCTGGGTCCCTATTCGGCCTCTCGGCCTTAATTTTCCCGATACCCTCCTCATTCGACTACCTTTCCGACAGATTTCGAGTCTAAATTCTCTGCCTGGCATCCACTATGGTCTACCGGGCTCGATTTCTGACCCCATTTTCCGGGGTTTGGCAGACCCGGCAGAAATCGCCGTTTCGTGCGAATATTACTGTTACAAGGATGCAATTGCTGACACGCACGCGATATCCGCAATCGATCAACTCCTCGACGCCACCAGCAGGGTTGGCGGTGAGCCTGTTCCTGGCGGCGGTCGGTGTGGCTTGCGGCGGGGGTTCGGCCCGTGGAGCGCAGCCCCAGGGCCCTGCCGGCATTCCGGTGAAAGTCGAAACCGCGCAACTGGTCTCAGTCGACGACACCACGGAATATGTCGCTACCCTGAAGTCTCGCGAGTCCGCGGTGATCATGGCCCAGGTCGAAGGGCAGATCACCGATATCTACGTTCACTCCGGGTCTCGCGTCTCCGCCGGTATGCCCCTGATGCAGATTGATCCCGCCAAGCAGCAGGCCACCCTGAAAACCCAGCAGGACACTCTGGCCGCCAAGCAGGCCGAGTTGGTGTGGGACCAGCAGGAATTTGAGCGCAACAGCGGTCTGTACGACGCCAAGGTCATCAGCAAACAGGCGCTGGACCAGTCAAAAACAACGCTGGACCAGGCCAAGGCCCAGTTACAGGCGCTGCAGGCACAGGTCCGTCAGGAAACCGTGCAGCTGCACTACTATCGCGTGACCGCGCCAAGCAGCGGAATTGTGGGTGACATTCCGGTACGCGTCGGAGACCGGGTCACGACCACCACACCCCTGACCACCGTGGACAAGCCCGGAAGTCTCGAAGCCTACGTGTACGTGCCCGTCGAGCGCTCGTCGCAGCTCAAGCGCAACCTGCCGGTACAGATCATTGACCAGTCCGGCGCTGTGATCGCGGAGAGCCGCATTAACTTTATTTCCCCCCAGGTGGATCCGACGACCCAGACCGTGTTGGTAAAGGCCCCCATCGCCAACCAGAATGACAAGCTTCGCACTGCGCAATTCATCCACGCCCGCATCGTATGGGGAGCACAGAAGCGTACCGTGGTGCCGGTGCTCGCGGTTTCCCGTCTCGGAGGGCAATACTTCGCATTCGTCGCGGAGCAGCAGGGTGGAAAGATGGTCGCACACCAGAAACCGTTGCAGGTGGGAGACATGTCGGGCAACAACTACGTCGTGCTGGAAGGAATCAAGCCCGGGGACAAGGTCATCGTTTCGGGCACACAATTCCTGACCGATGGCGCTCCCGTAATCGTGCAGCAAGGGTAATGGTGGTCGCCGGAGTCGGAGCACCGACCTCGGACACGGCACTTTGAACTTTTCGTCCTTAGCGCCCTTTGTGGTGAAGATCGTTTACCCCGCATCGGGTGAAAAGGGGCCGCAAGGCGCTCCAGGAATACGCACCAGGATGACGCCTGGGAGCTACGATCTGAAGTCTGCAGTCTGACGCCTTCTAAATGTTCGTTGATTTCTTCATAAAACGACCGGTCTTCGCCACCGTCTGCGCGCTCCTGATTATCCTGGCGGGCGCAGCCGTAATTCCCAGTTTGCCGATCGCGCAATTTCCCACCCTGGCGCCGCCGCAAGTCTCCGTGACCAGCGTCTACGTCGGGGCCAGCGCCCAAACCGTGGAAAGCGCGGTGACCGTGCCGCTGGAGCAGCAGATCAACGGCGCGGAAGGCATGAAGTACATCACCTCGGCCAGCAGCAGCAACGGGGTGAGTACGATCACCGCGACTTTCGACCTCAACCGCGATCCCGATCTGGCCGCCGTCGACATTCAGAACCGGGTGAACACGGCCCAGGGACGGCTGCCGAATGCAGTCAAGGCCACCGGCATTACCATCACCAAGGCCGCCAGCAACTTTGTTCTGGGGGCTGCCGTTTTTTCGCCGGACGGGCGCTACACTCCGCTCTTCATCAGCAACTACCTGGACGTCTATGTAAAGGACACCCTGAAGCGCGTGCCTGGGGTTGCGGATGTCATCGTTTTTGGCGAACGCAAGTATTCCATGCGGCTCTGGCTCGATCCGGTGCGCATGGCCAGCCGCGGGTTGACCGCATCGGACGCAGTGAGCGCGTTGCAGGAGCAGAACGTCGACGTCGCGGCTGGGCAGGTGGGCCAGCCTCCTATCAAGGCCGGCCAGGAATTCCAGATCAGCGTGCGCGCCATCGGGCGGCTCAGCGAGCCGGGGCAGTTCGAAAACATCATTCTGAAGACAAATTCCGACGGGACTCTGGTTCGCCTGAAGGATGTCGGCCGCGCCGAACTGGGCGCGGAGGACTACAGCTCGGACCTGATGTTCGACGGGTACAACGCGGTGGGCCTGGGTGTTACCCAGCTCTCGAGCGCCAATGCCCTGGAAGTGGACCGGCTGGTCCTGGCCGAACTGGACCGGCTATCCCAGCATTTCCCGCCCGGCATGAAGTATCAGAATGCCTTTGATACCACGGAGGCAGTGGGCGAATCAATCCGGGATGTCCTCACCACCCTGGTGGAGGCCATCGTCCTGGTCATCCTGGTCATCTTTATCTTCCTGCAAGACTGGCGCAGCACGGTCATCCCGGCTGTGACCATTCCGGTTTCGCTGATCGGAACTTTCGCCTTCGTCAAGCTGCTGGGATTTTCCGTCAATACCCTGACGCTGTTTGGCATCACCTTGGCCACCGGGCTGGTGGTGGACGATGCCATCGTGGTGATCGAGAACATCGAACGCCATATTCAGGAAGGCGAGAAGAACACGCACAAAGCGGCATCCGTCGCCATGTCGGAAGTGGCGGGAGCAGTGATCGCCACGTCGCTGGTGCTGGTGGCGGTGTTTGTGCCGGTGGCATTCTTCCCCGGCACCACCGGCATTCTGTTTCGGCAATTCGCGCTGACCATCGCGTTCTCCATTTCGATTTCCGCTTTCAACGCGCTGACCCTCACGCCTGCGCTGTCCGCCATCCTGTTGGGCCGCGAGCACGGAGAAAAGAACCTGTTTTTCAAGGGAGTAGATAAAGTCATCGCCGGCGTCACCGAAGGATACCGGCGAGCCTTGCGTTTCTTCCTGCGTTTCAGGCTGATCGCGGCCGTGCTGTTCCTGACTGCTCTGGGGCTTACGTACTTCATGTTCCAGCGCGTGCCTAAGGGTTTCGTGCCCTCCGAGGACCAGGGCTATTTCATCATCGCCGTGCAGGCGCCGTCGGGCGCTTCGCTGGAATATACCAAGGGCATCGGCCAAAAGATTCAGCACATTCTTCAGGACATTCCGGAAGTGGAAGGCATTTTCGCGATCTCCGGCTTCAGCTTCAGCGGCAGCGCTTCGAATCAGGCCCTGGTCTTTGTCCCCCTGAAACCGTATTCCCAGCGCAAGGGAGACGCGCATGCTGCCGAAGCCATCGTCAACCGGATTCGCGGCCGCCTGTTTGGCATTTCCGGCGCCATCGTGCTTCCATTTTTGCCTCCGGCCGTCCAGGGACTGGGCCAGTTCGGCGGCTTTGCCTACGAACTGCAGGACCAGGGCAGCCATACTCTGCAAGAACTGGCGAATGTAACCCATGACCTGATTCGTCAAGGCAGCGCCCGCAAAGATTTGACCGGACTCTACAGCACGTTCACGGCCAACGATCCCCAGTTTGTGGTGACCATCGATCGCGAGAAAGCCAAGAGCTTGCACGTTCCGCTGCAACAAATTACGGATACGCTGAGCATCTACATGGGGTCGGCCTACGTCAACGACTTCGATTTCAACAACCGTTCGTACCGGGTGTACATCCAGGCGGACCAGCAGTTCCGCTCGCAAGCGAAAGACATCAAGCAGTTCTACGTGCGCTCTGACAGCGGAGCGATGATTCCGCTGGAAAACCTGATCACCATCGATCAAACGACGGCCCCACAGGTGATCAGCCACTACAACCTGTTTCGGTCGGCCGAAATTGACGGTTCTGCCGCTCCCGGTTTCAGTTCCGGGCAGGCGCTCGACGCCATGGCCGAGCTCAGCCGGAAAGTCCTGCCGCAAGGATTCGCCTTCCAATGGACTGGACTGTCGCTCGAAGAACTCAGTTCGGGAAGCACCACGCTGATCCTGTTCGGACTGGGCACGCTGGTGGTGTACCTGACACTTTCCGCCCAGTATGAAAGTTTTGTTCTGCCCTTTATCGTGCTGCTGGCCGTCCCCATGGCGCTCCTGGGTGCGTTGACGGCCCAGTCCTTGCGCGGTCTGGAGAATGACGTCTATTGCCAGATCGGGCTGGTCATGCTGGTGGGATTGTCCAGCAAGAACGCTATTCTGATTGTTGAATTCGCCGAGCAGTTACGACAGCGGGGCATGCCGCTGCTGGAAGCGGCGGTGGAAGCGGCAAGAATCCGGCTGCGTCCCATCCTGATGACCTCGCTGGCTTTCATTCTGGGTGTGGTGCCGCTGGTGGTGGCATCCGGCGCCGGTGAACACGGCCGGTACTCGGTGGGCACCACCGTGTTCGGTGGAATGATCGCTTCCACCATGCTCAACCTGTTTTTCATTCCGGTGCTGTACCTGATCATCGAAGGCTGGCGCGAACACGGCAAGGCGCCGGCGGCCGCGCCTCCAGCGGCCGCTCCTCCAGCAGAATGATCATGGTAGGCTTTGCGGATGAGCCGCGAAGTCCTGATCCTGCGCGAGTCTGAAATTCGCGCCCTGCTCGATGCTCGCGCCTGCGTGGCCGCGATGGAACAGGCTTTCACCGCGTACTCCACGGGGCAGGCGCAACTGCCGTCCGTCGTCCACCTGAATGTTCCAGAAAATCGGGGCGAGATTCACGTCAAGGCTGGGTACCTGAACCGCGGGCCTTACTACGCGGTCAAGATAGTCTCAGGATTTCTCAACAACCCACAACTGGGTTTGCCTGCGAACGACGGCATGATCGTCGTGTTCGATGCCCAGACCGGCTCTCCGGCGGCATTTCTTCTCGACCACGGCTTTATCACCGATATTCGCACCGGAGCTGCGGGAGCAGTGGCCGCCAGGCATCTGGCGCGCCGGAAGATTGCCGCGGTCGCGGTGATCGGCACCGGCGCACAGGCGCGATATCAGTTGGAGATGCTGGCGCTGCAGAGAAGTTTTAGCGAAGTGCGCATATGGGGGCGCGATCCGCATAAGGCCCAAGCCTGCGCCGACGACCTGGCAAAACGCCCCTCCATTCCGGCTTGCCATTTTGCGGTAACCGAATCGGCGCAGCAAGCAGTGCACGATGCCGACGTTGTGATTACCGTCACCGCCAGCCGCGAACCTCTGGTGCGGGCGGCCTGGTTGAAGCCGGGCGTGACCGTAATCGCGGTCGGTTCCGATGGGCCCGATAAACAGGAACTCGATGTGGATGTGCTGGCACGGGCCGACAAGATCGTGGCCGACAGCATTCCGCAATGCCTGCGGCTGGGCGAAATCCACCACGCCGTGGAACGCGGGGTGATCGCAGAAGACGAACTCTACGCGGAGTTAGGTGAGATCACGGCCGGCCTCAAGCCCGGAAGGACGTCCGAAGACGAGATTATCGTGTGCGACCTGACCGGCGTAGGCGCGCAGGATGTGGCCGCAGCCTCGCTGGTGCTGGAACGTGCCAAAGCCGGGAACCACGGCGAAAAAGTTGCGGTGTAACGCCCGCGTCTCGCCGGCCGCGTCGAAGAAGGCAAGAGATTACGCCGCGCCCCGCCGTTCCGTCTCGCCACGCACCGACTTCGATCGGCCCTTCTTCTTCAATGCTTCCAGCGTAAGGTCCACCCGGGCCAGGCCGCGCAGTGTGTAGTCGACATCGTATCCATAGCCCACGCGGATGTAACGTCCCAACCCGAAATGGTCTCCCGGCGTAATCAGCACCGACCGTTCCTTGCGCAGCCGGTCAAAAAGCGCGGAGGAAGAGATCCGCAGTTTGTAACGGAAGAAAGTGATGGCACCGGCAACGGGCGGAATATAGCTGAAGATGTCATCGTGGGAATGGATCCAGGATTCCAGTCGCGGCAGGTTGCGGCGGATAATCGTCCGCGTACGTTCGAGGACTTGCTCGCGCCGCGCTGGTTCCATCACCATCCGGGCCAACCGGTCTGACAATATGGTAGGAGTGAGCGTGGTGTAGTCGTGGTAGGAGCAAAGTTTTGCGATGGTCTTCGGGGGGGCGACAATCCATCCCAGCCGCAGCCCGGGCAATCCGAAGGCCTTGGAGAGTCCGGAAGTTATGAGCAGCTTGTCGTAGCGTCCCCAGAACGTAGGAGTGAGCGGCCCGCTTACTTCCGCGCCGCGATAAATCTCGTCCACCAGGAGCCAGGCGCGGGCCTGGCGCGCGACCCGTAGAATTTCATCCATTTCCTGCTGGTTCAAGACTGCGCCGGTTGGATTGTTCGGGTTGGTCACCACGATCAGGCGCGTTTTCCTGCTCACCGCCCGGTGGAGACCTTCAATGTCAAGCGCCCACCGCGGCTTGCCGTTCTGGTTGCTTTCCACCAGATAAAAGCCGTTGGTGCGCGCGGCGTAGGCGCGCGAGAGTCCCCAGGTCTGAAGATAATTCGGCAACATCACCGCCGCGTGGTCGCCTTTTTCCAGCAGTCCCCAGAGCGCGGTGAAGTTGGCCTCGGAACCGCCGTTGGTGACCAATACGTGGTCGCGAGTCGTGCCATACCAGAGGGCAATGCGCTCGCGCAGCAGCTCCGAGCCGGCGGATTCGGGATACTTCAAGCCAAGGGAAAGAAAGTCAGCCGAGTCCTTTGAGCCTTGCAAAAGTTCCTCGACACGCAGAGGAAGAACGCCGCTTTCTGACAGATTGAACTCGACTTCATTTTCGTACAGGCACTGCGTTCTTTCCATGCGGAACAGTTCGATGCGCACGCTTCCTCCCGTTGGCAACGGAATCCGAGTTGCCAAATCTAGCAGAGAAAGCAGGAGAGAAGGAAGAGGGAGTTGCCGTTCTTTGCGTCCTTTGCGGTTCAGGCTTTAGCGCGATTGCGGCAAAGATCAAACCTCTCAACCGCAAAGGACGCAAAGGGGAACCGCAAAGGGCGCAAAGAACGGCACGCCGAGGCTACTTCTGTGCCCGTTCCTGCGCGGCGCCCAGAACCTGCCTCTGGCCGGCCTGCTGGATGAAAGCGATCACCCGCAAATTCGCCGGATCCGCTTTGGAAGGGAGCTTGACTTGAACGTCCTGCGAGAAAGCTTCTCCCGGCTGCATCCTTC
>JBOGLD010000019.1:0-4367 GCA_050745885.1 Terriglobales bacterium | reverse complement strand
AGGAGCGCGAACAGAAAGGCCTGTCCACTTTCGCCAATCCGCGCAACGCCACCGCCGGGACCGTTCGCCAGCTTGAGCCCAGCATCACTGCCGAACGCCGGCTCGATTATTTCACCTACATGCTGCTGAAAGATGGACGCACCTACTTCGACCGCCACTGGAAAACTCTGGATGCCCTGGCTGCCGCGGGCTTCAAGGTCAACCAGGTGCGCAAGCTGGCGCAAACTTTCGATCAGATCTGGACATTCATCGAACAGGAAGAGCCTAAACGCGAAAAGCTTCCCTATGAGATCGATGGCATCGTGATCAAGGTAGACCGCACCGCGCTCCAAGCGGAACTGGGATATACCGGCAAAGCACCACGCTGGGCCATCGCCTACAAGTACGCCGCGCGGTCGGGCATTACCAAGGTTGAAGACATCCTGGTACAAGTCGGGCGCACGGGAAAACTCACGCCGGTGGCCGCGCTTAAGCCGGTTCCCATCGGCGGTACCACAGTCAGCCGCGCCACTCTCCACAACATGGACGAAATCGACCGCCTGGGGGTAAAAATCGGCGACTGGGTGGAAGTGGAACGCGGCGGCGATGTAATCCCGAAAGTCACCCGCGTCATCGAAGACAAAGACCACCCTCGCGGCCACAAATCGTTCCACATGCCGGAAAGGTGCCCGGTATGCGGAGGCCACGTGGTCCGCACCGAGGGCGAAGCCGATCATCGCTGCGTCAACGCCAACTGCCCGGCCAAGCTGCGGGAAACCATCCTGCACTTCGCCTCGCGCGGCGTCATGAACATCGAGGGCATGGGCGACGCCCTGGTGACCCAACTTACCGACCGCGGCTTGGTAAAGAATGTCGCGGACATTTACCGGCTGACCAAGGACGATCTCCTGAAACTCGATCGTATGGGCGATAAATCCGCCGAGAATGTACTGGACGAAATCAAGAAGTCGAAGCATCTGCCGCTGGAGCGCGTGATCTACGGCCTGGGCATTCGCATGGTCGGAGAACGCACAGCCCAGTTCCTCGCCGAGCACTTCGGTTCCATTGACGCGCTGATGAAAGCAGGCGAGGAGGAACTACAGGAAGTGAATGAGGTCGGCCCTCGCATCGCCCAGAGCATTGTGGAATTCTTCCAGGAACCGAAGAATCGGGCTCTGGTAAAGGATCTGCACGAGCTGAAGTTGCGGTTGACGGGGGCAAAGAAACAGCGCGGCACGGCGCTCGCGGGCAAGACTTTTGTGCTGACCGGCACCTTGGCCCACGTCACCCGCGACCAAGCCAAAAAAATGATCGAAGACGCCGGCGGCCGGGTCTCCGGCTCAGTCAGCAAGAAAACAGATTTCGTAGTAGCCGGCGACGATGCCGGGTCCAAGCTCGACAAAGCCAAGGAGCTCGGAGTGAGAGTAATCGGGGAAAAAGAAATGCAGGAGATGGTGTAGGGCGGGCGCCCCCGCCCGCCGCTTTTGACTTTGACTTAAGACTTTGACTTAAGACTTTGCCTTTGCCTTTGCCTCTTGGGCCTCCGACTCTCCGCATCCTTCAACCTTGAGCGCGTTGATTCACCGCCGGCTTTTAGCGGGCCAGGGCGCCCGCCCTACACCGCATCCATCGCTGCCTTGATCCTTTCGTACGTCGTCTCCAAACTCTCCGGCAACATCCTGGTTTCCCCCACCACCGTCATGAAATTTGCGTCCGCCACCCAGCGCGGCAGGGCGTGCAAATGGATGTGGCCCGCCACCCCCGCCCCGGCCGCCTTGCCGATATTCATCCCCAAATTGATCCCATCAGGCTTGTAGAGTTCTCGCAGCACCCGCTCCATCCGCTGTCCCAGGTCCATCATTTCGTGGGCCGCCTCTACCGGCAGGCGTTGCAATTCATCCAGATGGGCGAAGGGAACGATCATCACGTGTCCGGCCGTGTAGGGGTAGCTATTCAGCACAACGTAGCAGTGCCGGCCGCGATGAACAATGCGGGCTTTGACATCGTCCCCGATGCGCGGCAACTCGCAAAAAATGCACCGGGAAGTCTTATCGATGCCGGACACATAGGCGTAGCGCCAGGGAGTCCAGAGATAGTCCATGGGACGGCAGAGTAGCAGAAGAGCGCTCCTGGCTCCTAGCTTCCAGCTCCTGGCGATGGGCCTTTAGCCCGGAGCTGGCAGCCAGAGGTGAGAAGCCGGAAGCTGTTTTTTTGCTGTTTGACACTGTTCGGAAGCGGTTGCTACACTCGAAGTGTTCCCTTTGGACGCGGGTTTGCTTAGAGACGTTCGACCGCTGGGATTGTTCCAGTCCGTCCGCCAGGGCGGGCTCAACACAACCTTAGACCAACGCCAGCCGTCCGCTAATCGCCCCGCACCCGTCCCCGCACCCGCGTGCGTGGAAAACCTGAGAGAGGCCATCAACCTTGCCTGACGATAACAACGCCCACAACCTGGATTCCGCGACTTCGACTTCAGTAGCTGAACGACCCGTGGAATCCCCGGAGGGCTCGACCTTAAACAGCGATTCCCCCCAGCCACCCCAGCCGGATCGCACCGATTCGAGCCATAACGACTCGACCCAGAACGAATCGACCCACAATCTGGACGAAAAGCAGCCCTCACCGATCGAAGACTTCGCCTCCGCGCTCGAGAGCTTCACCACCGAGACGGAAGAGGCAGCCCGCGAGGACAACGTCATCAAGGGCACGGTGTTGAAGATTACCCCCACCCACGTGGTGGTGGATATCGGGGCCAAGTCCGAAGGCATGCTTCCCATTGCCGAAGTGATGGACCACTCCGGCAAGCCGCGCTTTCAGCCCGGCGACGAAATCGCCGTCATGCGCGACAAGGGCGAGACCGAGGAAGGCTACATCAGTCTTTCCCACCAGAAGGCGCAGCGGCTCCGCGCCTGGGACGAGATTGAGAAGGCGCACAACGAGAAAAAGCCGATCAAGGCGGTCGTGATCGAGCGCATCAAGGGCGGCCTGACCGTCGATATCCTGGGCGCCCAGGCCTTCCTGCCGGGATCCCAGGCCGACCTGCGTCCGCTGCGCAATCTCGACGCCCTGAAAGGCGAAACCATCGAAGTTGCGGTAATCAAGCTCAACAAGAAGCGCGGCAACATCGTAGTTTCGCGGAAACAGTTGCTGGAAGAGGAACAGAACGAAAAGAAATCGAAGACTCTGGAGCACCTGGAAGAAGGCACGATTCTCACGGGAGTGGTGAAAAACCTCACCGAGTACGGCGCCTTCGTCGATCTGGGCGGAATCGACGGCCTGCTGCACATCACGGACATGTCCTGGGGCCGCCTCACCCATCCTCGCGACCTGGTTAACGTGGGCGACCAGATCCAGGTCAAGGTGCTGAAGTTCGACAAGGACAAGCAGCGGGTTTCGCTGGGCTTCAAGCAGCTCACCCCCGACCCCTGGCTGGATGCGTCGCATCGCTATCCGGTGGGCGCGCATGTCAGCGGACGGGTCATCAGCGTCACCGATTACGGCGCATTCGTCGAACTGGAGCAGGGCATCGAAGGCCTGGTCCACGTCAGCGAAATGACCTGGTCCAAGCGCATCAAGCATCCCTCGAAGCTGGTCAACGTAGGCGATCAGGTCGATTGCGTGGTGTTGAGCGTCAATCCGCAGGAGCGGCGCATTTCGCTGGGCATGCGCCAGCTGGCGGCCAATCCCTGGGACGCGCTGCATGACAAGTATCCGGTAGGCGCGACCGTCGAAGGCCGGGTACGAAACCTCACTGATTTCGGCGCGTTCATCGAAATTGAAGAGGGAATTGACGGCCTGGTCCACGTCAGTAACTTGAGCTGGACCAAACGCGTGAAGCACCCCTCGGAAGTGCTGAAGAAGGGCGACAAAGTGAAAGCCATCGTGCTGGCCATCGAGCCCGACAAGCGGCGGCTTTCGCTGGGGGTGAAACAGCTCCAGCCCGACGTTTGGGAAACTTTCTTCGCTCAACATCATGTAGGCGACGTGCTGCACGGCAAAGTCCTGCGGGTGGCCACTTTCGGCGCCTTCGTCGAAATCGCGGAGGGCATCGAAGGCCTATGCCACAACAGCGAAGCCGTGGATGCGAACGGCCAGCCCCTGACCCTCGAACCCGGAGTCGAGCACGACTTCAAGATCATCAAGATGAATCCGGAAGAAAAGAAAGTGGGATTGAGCATCAAGGCGGTAGGCGAGGAAGCTTCCCGTTCCGAGGTTGAGGCCTACAAGCAACCGGTTTCAAGCACCGGCGGATCCACCATCGGCGAACTGATGTCGTGGAAGCGCTCCGGCAGCGAAAACAACTAGAAGTGTGTGTTCTGTAGTGTGGTCTGTGTGGTCTGTGTGGTCGCGGGCGACTCGCCCGCGGCTTTTGACTTTGCACTGAGAGC
>JBOGLD010000018.1:0-21128 GCA_050745885.1 Terriglobales bacterium | reverse complement strand
GGGTACCTTTTCACCCGATCCACGACGCTTTGCAAACGTCCCAGAAACAAGAACCGATTTGGCAATCCGGTCAGTGCGTCATGGGTGGCGTTAAAAAGCAACTCTTCCTGGGAGTGTTTTCGTTCCGTTATGTCGCGGGCATTATAGACAATGCCGCCGATATTCTTGTGCTGAATCAAGTTTCGAACAACACACTCGAAATAGAGCCATTTCCCGTCTGCATGTCGCAGCCGGAACTCAACTATCGGATTCTGGCCATATGCTACCGACCGGGGCCCCGTGCTCATGGTCATCGCGAAATCGTCCGGGTGTACTAGATCGATCATGCTCGTTCCCACAAGACTATCTCCAAGAACCTCCAGAACTGTATGAACGGAAGGACTGGCGTACTTGATTTGGCCAGACGGATCGGCGATAAGAATGATATCGGTTGACTGTTCGGTGAGAGCGCGAAAGCGCTCTTCGCTCTCGCGGAGGGCCTTGCGTTCGGTTTCTTCCAACTGGCCGATATGCTCTTGTCTTTGAAGCCGGAGAAAAAGTATCAGGATGGCGATCGCCGCCAATGTTGCGGCCGCCAGCAATTCGTTTCTAACTCTCAGCGCAACACCTTGGGCCCAGTTGTCCTCGTCTTCAATGGCAATCTGCACTTGGTGCTGCATCAAGTCGAACTGGGGGCTGACCTCCTGAAAATCAACCTGCTTCCCCTCGTCAAAGTTCCCGATTTGCATCAGGATCCATTGCCGGTCGGACGACATGATGTACTGATCTAACACGGGCCAGACTTTCTCTTGGGCAGACGTGTAATAGGCATGAAGGTGTGCTGCCAGTACCGCTTTAGGCAGTGCCTGTCTTGCCGCCCGCATCTCGATTTCCGCTTCGGGGGTCAGTTTCTGCTTTTGCAAGGCTGCCCACGTAAGATTGTTGATCTCTCGCGTAAGAACCGCAATTTGATTGAGAATTACTTGGCCGGAGCGGGCTTCGTCGATCTGAACCCGTTGAAACCAGGAGAGAGCAGCCAAGACGGCGATGGCCGTCGCGAGAACACCAAATACAACGGCCAATTTCGGACGTGCCACTAGACTCCCACATCGCAGGTTGAGGGTTCTCCGCATAGGCCGGGCCATTTTGATCATGAGGAAGCGAACAGATCTCTTCGCAAGCACGCTCTGTGCAAAAATGGGGGAGAGGGTCGGCTCATCCGTCGTACAGCTGGGTGCTAGATACTACTATCGAGTATCAGGGCGGTTTTGGCGCGTTCAGATGAGCACGCCACATTACGAAAGTGCGACCTCGTGCGTTGCCGGGCCCTCCAGCGGGCAAAACTAACCATTCCTAACGCCGCGAGTGAGGATGAGAACCCACGAGAGATAGTTCTGGCTGCACGATGGAACGAGGCAAAGTGGAGATTGGGGCGGGCCTGCCCTTCTCCGGTCCGCAGCGATCCATACTTTTCATGAACTCCCGGCTGATTCGAAGCAGGGATCTCCAATCGCCATACGATTCGCGGGGCAGCCTGCTGCAGATCAGTGCGGGAGTCTAGCGGGAAGCGTCACTGACCTTAGCGGTGAAAAATGTCGCCTTGGCCTGCTGCGAGACGATTCCGAATTAATTTGCTCCTCCGCACCTATCTTTTCTCAATGTAAGGCTGCAAAGGGCCCCTTGCCTTTTGTTCCAAATTCCGAACATCTCGTTCCATTTCCAGAACAGCCCATTCCAAGTCCGACGAAACCCGGGATTCCTGCCACAATCGGGCCATTCGGTGGTATATGTTGGGCACCTTCATTGTCGCCCTTTTTGAGTTTCAAGGGGGCTTCTCCCATGGGGCTTCCCCCCGGCAGTTTTGTTGCTGCCTCCGTGCTCGTCCGGTAGTGCGAAATGGCCGATCATCCGGAGCGCTCCGGCTCCGTATGAATGAGCATCCCAGGCCGGACTATGAGCAAGTCAACGCGCATCTCGGGGAAGTCGTTCTCACGCCTGCACCAATCTTCGGTAATTGACCTGGGAAAGTTCCAGGCGTACCGTTGACTGAAGGAAGTGCCACCCATGAACGCAAATCCCCCGAAGAAATCGCCTACGAGCGTGGCCAGCAAACGCCAAGACATCGAACTAGACGACCAGATCCGCCTACGCGCGTACGAACTCTACGTGGCCCGCGGCCACCAGGGCGGCCACGAGATGGAGGACTGGCTCCAAGCAGAAGCAGAACTCACGGAAGGGAAGGTCCGCCCCATCGCGGCCTAACACCGCCTGTGCCCAAACAACCCTGGCCCCGACCTTTCGGGGCCTTTTTGCCTCCATCCCCTCTACGCCCGGCTTTCGTCGGCATCGCCCTCTGATCCCACGAAGGAACTCCTGGCTCCTTCATCGCCTGTTTCTTGCGGACGATGTAGGATGTCCACAACTTTGCGCTTGGTACGAATGGCCTCATCGACCCCCATACCCGGACCGGAATTCGATCTCCTTCTCGCCTGCTGCACTGGAGCAGCAGTCACTGGGCGCTCGGCCAGGATCAGCCTCTCGTTGGATCGGGGGCTCGACTGGGTCGAGTTCGCTCGGCTAATCGAGCATCATTCGGTAGGGCCAATAGTCTATCGGAGTCTTTCCACGTTCCCGCACACGGTTCCTAGCTCCGTGCTGGAGCAGTTGCGGATTGACTACGAAGGTAACGCGCAGAAGAGTCTGCGGCTCACGCATGAACTCGTTCGGATCCTGGCCTGCCTTGAATCCCATGGCATCCCTGCAATTCCGTACAAGGGGCCGGTGCTTGCGAAAACCGTGTACGGAGATATCGCTTTCCGGCGATTCTCCGATTTGGACATCCTCATCCATGCCACGGATGTGCCGGCTGCGAGAACGGCCGTGCGTGAACTGGGGTACACCCCAACTCTCCACCTGAACGAAGTCGAGCAAGCTGCCCATATCGCTTCGGGAAATGAGGTGTCTTTCGACGGTCCTCTGGGCCGCAACCTGCTTGAGATTCAATGGCGAATCCTTCCACGCTTCTATGCAGTGGAATTTAGTATCGAGCGGTTTTTTCAGCGGACTGTTCGGGTTGACCTCGGCGGCAGTTTGGTTCGTACGCTGGCCCCTGAAGACCTTCTGCTGGTGCTATGCGTCCATACGGCCAAGCACGCCTGGTCGCGTCTGTTGTGGCTATGTGACATCGCCGAGACGATGAGATCGCAACCCATTGATTACGGCTCGGCGTACCGAGCAGCTAAGGGGCTTGGAGTCGAAAAGATTGTTGCCGTCAATTTCGTGCTTCAGGCCCAATTGTTTGGCTTGCCCTTTCCAGTGCAGTTTCGAAAGAGTACAAGGAATGATCCGGAAATCGAGCACGTCGCAGAGAAGGCTCGGCAGGTGTTAATGGGTAGTGCCGACCACGACGTACAGTCGATCGATTATTTTCGCTTGATGGTGCGTCTCAGGGAGCGATTGCGCGACAGGTTTCGATTTCTCGCTCGCCTCACCTTTACGCCGAGCGTAGGAGAGTGGTCGACCGTTCGATTGCCCACACGGCTCTTCCCGCTTTACCGTGCCATTCGGGTGTTGCGCCTGATGTCTAGATTCCTGATTGGAGCTGTCGGAAACCGGAGGCGAACCTTATTCAAGGGGCAGAGCGAACTCAAAGATACCGCAGTCACGCTCGAGGAAAAGGAGTAATACAACAAAATCCGAGTTGAGTGGTCAAATCTCTGATTCCCGTCGGTTTTCCCTGTCGTCCCAAGTTTTTCTCGATGAGTATGGCGTTTAGGTGCTCAAGCCGCTTCCACCCGGTCTTTTTTGGATCACGGCATCCAGTGACCTCCCAGAATTTTGTACATTTTTCCTCTTCCGTTGCCCGGTACCCATCTAGTGAATACGGATCAGCCAAATGATTTGGTACGGTAAAACTGGTGAACCATGACGTGCACCGTTGGACGGTGGGTTCTTGGAGAACTGGATTGCGTCCGTCCCTGCCGCGCACACAATGAGGCTTGAGTCAGGATATGTCAGCAGACACTTACATTCGCTCCGAGGCGGTCGTATCCCGTCTTATTGGCGGAGAGACGCTCGTAGTCCCGGTACGAGGCGGAGTCGGCGATTTGGCATCGATATACAGCTTTAATGAGGTTGGAACCATGATCTGGGAAGCGTTGGCCAGCCCGACAAGCCTGGAAGAACTGGTCGACCTGATCGAGTGCGAATATCCGGTAAGCCGCGAACAAGTACGGCAGGAAGTGGCCCTTTTCTTGTCGGATATATGCTCGGCAGGCCTGGTGGCGATTGCGAATGCTGTTGAGGAACTAGGTGTCAGGGCTGGGTTAGCTACCATGGAACCCAGAATCAGCAGCTAGACGGCCAATCTCGAAATCCGAAGCGTCCGGAATCGATTGCAAGCTCAGCATGAATGTAGCCGCATATGCCGAACTTAGCCGTTCCATACACCAGCACCACTCTGGTCAGCGCGCTCCATTGGAAGTGTCGATCGAAGTAACACGCCGATGCCCCCTCGCGTGTCTTCACTGCTACAACAACCTTTCCATGGGCGACTTGCAGGCCCGCAGCCGCGAGCTGAGCAGGGAAGAGCATTTCAAACTGCTGGACGAGCTGGCTGAACTTGGTTGCCTTTGGCTCCTCTATACGGGTGGGGAGATATTCGCCCGCAAGGATTTCCTCGAGATTTACACCTATGCGAAGAAAAAAGGGTTTCTCATAACCCTCTTTACCAATGGGACGTTGATCGGGGAAAAAACGGCGGATTACCTGCGCCAATGGCCGCCTTTTGCCATAGAAATTACCCTCTATGGCCGAACCAAAGAAACCTATGAGGCCCTGACCGGAATTCCCGGCAGTTACGAACGTTGCCTCCGCGGCATTGAGCTGCTGCGAGATCGTAGCTTACCGTTGAAACTTAAAACTGTTCCCACCACGGTGAATAAGCACGAAGTGCTTGCCATGAGGCAGTTTGCGGAGGAGGATCTACATCTCGAGTTTAAATTTGATTCCCTCATCAATCCACGTATTGATTGTTCGCAGAGCCCTCTCGCGGTGCGGCTCGCCCCTGAAGAAGTGGTGGCTCTCGATCTACATTCTCCGAAAGTAGTGGCCGAGTATCGAAAACTGGCCGAACAGGAGGCGGAGCATCCGCCCGCTCTGGAGAAGGTTGAGACTACGTACTCTTGTGGCGGAGGCATGAATTCCTTTGCCATTGACCCGTATGGGCATATGAGTATTTGTGTGCTTTCTCACCAGGAGACCTACGACATCCGATCCGGCAGCGTAGAGGATGGTTGGAAGCAATTCCTCTTGCACGTGCGCGCCCGCCCACGGAAGCGTATCTCCAAATGCGTAAGCTGCCGCCTCCACTCCCTTTGCAGCATGTGCCCGGCAAATGGCGAACTGGAAAACGGAGATCCAGAGTCCCCGGTGGAGTTTCTTTGCGAAGTGGCTCATTTGCGGGCGATGGCCCTTGGGCTCCAGGCTCCGCCGCACGGAGAGTGCGACTTTTGTCCCGGTGGCCACAATTATTCTGCGGTGATGGAGTCAGCGGAACGAATCATATCCAAAGAGATCGACGTCGGCGAATGGACCAACCCCCGGGTGCTCCTTCCGATTCTAGACAATCGAAGTCCAACTCCTGGCGGAGGTTGCGGCGGGTGTGGAACGCAATCCCTTCGCTAAAGTAAGGTAACGGTGAAACCTGATGAGAAAAGAACCCAACGGTCCGCACAATGGAAAGCCCTACGAAGCACCGAAACTCGTGAGGATCAGCCTCCGTCCCGAGGAGGCTGTCCTGGGAAATTGTAAGACCTCGTCGTCTGCGGGACCTGTTAGTGGGTCTTGTAGCGCGGTTTCTCCGTGCATGAGCATCGGATCTTAGGGCCCGTGGATGCCGAATTTTTGTCCACTTGCGGGAGCTATGGGTGCTCGCTGAAACATCACCAATGACGGTCTGTGGACAGACGGAGATCGTGCACCGTCGTTGTGTCGGGATTGGAGAAGTCTTCCTCGGCCTCGTTGCCAGTTCGATAAATGAGATTCGTTTAACGGAGGCGCTGGAACCGTTTAAGAGTGAAACACCTCACTGCGATATCGAAATCGCCATCCAGTGGACTCGGGAATTGCGCAGATTGAGGGGACGGAGGCTCTTTGATTCAGGTTCGGTGTGGACATTGTACGCAGATGATGCCGGCTTCATTTTCGATTTCTCTACGCCGATCCTCGGTAAACAGCCCTACAAACGTCTCTATGTAAACCGGGACTTCTCCGAAGCACGGTTACTCCTGAACCGTACCTGCCTCTCGAAGACTGCGGACGTCTACCCGCTCGAATACCCGCTGGATGAGTTGTTGGTCACGAACTGGCTGGCTTTGGGGAGAGGAGTTGAGGTGCACGGTTGCGGGTTGGTGGATCATGACAACGTCGGGCATCTGTTTTTGGGCCACTCCGGGGCAGGAAAGAGCACGACGAGCCTTCTCTGGAAATTACTGCGAGACGTACGGGTCCTGAGTGATGATCGGATCATTTTGCGTGACTTTGCAAATCAGACTTGGATGTACGGGACGCCATGGCATGGCGAGGCGGGCTTTGCTTCCGCGGAAAAAGTAAGAATTCGCCGGATCTTTATCCTCGAACACGGCACAAAAAACGAAATCCTTCCTCTGTCGGGGAATCGCGCAGTAGCCGAGCTGTTCGCGCGCTGCTTTCCCCCCTTTCACGGCCACGAGCCGTTGAACTTTACTCTTTCCTATTTGCACCACATCGCAAACTCGGTTCCGTGTTTTGTCTTTCGTTTTTTGCCCAATCCCAGCGCGGTGGAGAAGGTCCTTGACTTCTGCGGCTGAAGACAGGGGTCATTCGGAACTCTTTGGCCTTCTGAGTCAGGCATTGCTCTGCGGCGGACTTGGATTTCGATTTCGAGCGCGCGGAACGAGCATGGTACCGGCAATTCGAGATGGCGATTTGCTCTATGTCCAACCTGTGATCGTCGAAAAATTGCACGAGGGCGATATCGTGCTGTTCACTGACGGTCGCTGCTTCCGAGCTCACCGCCTTGCCCTTGTCGATCGGGGTCGGGACGTTTTCATCACTCGGGGAGATGCCGGAGTGGAGATGGACGGTGCGCTCTCTTCACGGCAAATTCTGGGGAAAGTTGTGGCTAAAGAAGATGCCGCCGAGCGAGGGAGTAAGACCCCGGTTCCCGGATTGCGTGTTCGAATGCGCATCCCTGCTGCGCGGGTGAGATGCTGGGGCTCTCGAGTTGTGCGCCGCCTGGCGCTTTGTCGAAGCGTACAGAGGGTAACGCAGCTCGTTCCTTGGAAACATAGGTTTGGAAGAAGTTCATGGCTCCTTCCCCTGCTCGTGTTTCTCATCGCTCCAGTGTGGTTGTTTGGGCAAGTCGGAATCGACAGTGCAACTTCAGGCGGGCAGCTAGTCAGCGGCGCAGCTCCAACAGTCACCGTTGCCCATACCTCGGCAGGCGCGAATCTAGTGCTGGTTGTGGGCGTCTCCATTAACATTACAAACAATTCTGGAGCCACTGTTACCGGCGTGACTTACAACGGCATCGCCCTGGCCTTGGCTGGTGCGCACAACAATGCGGGAGTTACGCGGCGAGTGGAAATGTGGTCATGTGTGGCGCCTGCTATCGGTGCGCACAACGTGGTTGTCACATTGAATCTCCCTGGCGCAACCGGAACCCTCGGAGTGGTCGTGGGAGCCGTTACCTTGACCGGGGCGGATCAAACTTCACCCCTGCGGCCGTTGGTCTCGGCTGATGGCGCTGCGGGAACGCCAGCTTCCCTGAATGTTCCGAGCGGCCTCAATGAAATGGTGATCGACACGCTGGCCACAGGCGGCGATCAAACGATTACCTTTGGTCCGAGCCAGGTGGCGCAATGGAACCTGCAATCGTCAACCAATCTCGCCAATCCAGACGTACGCGGAACCGGAAGCACACGGACGGGTGCCCCCAGCGTTCCCATGTCCGAGACTTTTAGTGGTACCTCGAGCTGGTCGGTCGGTGCCGTCTCGGTGAAACCGCTCCAGGCTGACGTTGGGGTCACGATCGTAACCAATGGCGTGTTCTCGCCACAGAACGTTACTTACACCATCAGCGTGACCAACAATGGGCCTTCCACGGCACACACCGTCACCCTGACAGACACGTTGGCACCTGGCCTCACGCTTGTTTCATCGACCCCCAGCCAGGGAAGCTGCGCCGGAACTGGTCCGATTGTCTGCAGTCTCGGAACCATGATTAGCGGCTCCAATGCCACGGTCACAGTGGTTGCGACTCCTAGCGCTGCTGGATCGTATCCGAACACCGCAGCCGTAACCGCCACTGAGTCAGACCTAAATGCTGGCAACAATTCGTATACGGCAGTTGCATTTGTCCAAACTCAAGTGTGTGCCAGCCCCGGCCAGAACGGCAATGGCGGGACCCTAGCCGGCGTCATTAACACCTACTATCCTGCTACCGCCAGCGCCGCTGCGGGCACAAAGTCGATCACGGTCGGAACAGCAACCGGGGCCGCCGTCTCTATCGCCACGAACGATCTTCTGCTGGTCATCCAGATGCAGGACGCAGCGATCAACTCTACGAACACCTCGAGTTACGGCAACGGGACGACCGGATCGGGCTCCACAAATCTCAACAACAGCGGCAACTATGAACTTGTCACCGCAACTGGGCCCGTCCCACTCGCCGGTGGAACTGCCAACTTCGTAGGAACTGGCCCTAGTGGTGGGCTGCTGTATAGCTACACCAACGCTCCGGCGAGCGGTGCTCAGGGACAGCGCAAGTACCAGGTGGTCCGTCTACCGCAATATTCGACAGCGACACTGAGCTCCACCCTGACCGCTTCAGCCTGGAACGGCTTGACCGGTGGGATCCTGGCTCTTGATGTGGCCGGGACTCTGAATCTGGGCGGTGCCACGGTGAGTGTGAACGGTCTGGGATTTCGTGGTGGAGCAGGTTTGGAATTGAATGGGACTACAGGAGCGAATACTGACTTTCTGCACGCGGCACCTGCGGCCTACACCGGGGCAGTCGTGGCCGGAGTAGATGGAGCAAAAGGCGAGGGAATTGCCGGTACCCCGCGCTGGGTGGAATCGGGGATCACATTCCTGGGCACTGGGGTCGAGGGCTATCCCAATGGCAGTATGGCACGCGGCGCTCCCGGAAATGCGGGCGGGGGCGGTACTGACGCAAATACCGCCAGCAACGACCAGAATGCGGGAGGAGGGGGCGGTGGCAATGGTGGTGCGGGCGGTTGTGGCGGGGATGGTTGGAACAGTAATTTGAGCGTAGGCGGCCTGGGGGGGGCAGCGTTTCCTGCAAGCGCGAGCCGCATCGTGCTGGGAGGGGGCGGGGGTGGTGGTTCCCGCAACAATTCTGACGGTGACAATCAGGCCAGTAGTGGCGCGGCGGGCGGCGGTATTGTGATCATTCGTGCCGGAAACTTAAGCGGAACGGCGACCATTTCAGCTAGCGGTGCAGCAGCCTATAACGGCACCGCAAATGACGCCGGGGGCGGTGGTGCTGCTGGCGGAAGCATTGTTGTCACTGCACCGGCAGGTGGGACGAGTGGACTTACGCTAGTCGCCCACGGTGGCAGAGGAGGAGACGCGTGGGACACTCAGGCATTCAGTCTGGCCGATCGGCATGGTCCGGGGGGAGGAGGCGGCGGCGGGGTGGTGCTGCTTTCCGGGTCCGCAGCGAGCATAGACGTTAGCGGCGGGGCCAACGGCACCACCCTGACCCCGGGCGTGCCTTACGGAGCTACGAGCGGCACTTCCGGAATCAGTGCCACAAACGTGTCACTCTCCCAAACGCCGGGATCACGTTCGGGTGCGGAGTGCACTCCGGATTTGACTATTGCCAAAGCTCATGCAGGCAGCTTTACGCGGGGCGCGACCGGAACCTACACCCTCACGGTGAGCAACATCAGCTTGGGCGCCGTGTCCAGTGGTCTTGTGACCGTGACGGATACGTTGCCCCCTGGCCTAACTCCGACAGCCGCGTCTGGTACGGGGTGGTCTTGCTCGATTGCCGCGCCCACACTTACCTGTACGCGTGCGGACTCACTGGCGGCAGCGAGCAGCTACTCCGCGATCAATCTTACAGTCGCGGTCGCTCAAGCAGCCCCCGCGACGGTAATCAATACCGCCGCGGTCTCCGGAGGAAGTGAGCTGAATGTAACCAATGACACGGCGTCAGACTCCACCAATGTCGTCTCCAGTTCTGACCTGGCGATTACCAAGACGGGTTCGCCAAATCCGATAAAACAAGGAAATACCCTTACTTATACGCTGGGCGTGAGCAACAACGGCCCCTCGGATGCGACCAATGTCACGGCGACCGACATCTTGCCCTCGACGGAGTCGTATATCTCCGCAACGCCAACCCAAGGATCCTGTTCGCAGGCAAGTGGAACCGTGACGTGCCTTCTCGGCGCCATGAACAGCGGGACGTCTGCGACCGTTATTATCCAGGTGACCGCCGTGACTCCGTCCTCCGCTGTTAACAACGCCTCCGTTACCGCGGACCAGCCAGATCCTAATTCGTCGAACAATACCGCGACGCAGACTACCTTGATCAGCTTTCCGACAGTTGTGAAGCTGGAGACATTTACGGCCAAAGCAACGGCCGACAGGGTCCTTCTGTCATGGAAGACAGGCGGTGAGCTGCACAATCTGGGGTTCAACCTATATCGCGAGCAGAACGGGGAACGAGTTCGGCTGAATCCTTCCTTGATTGCCGGCTCTGCTCTCACCTTCAGGGCTGGTCTGGCGCAACACGCTGCGAAGTCGTACGCCTGGATCGATCGTTCCCCGATCGCAACCAATGGCCTTTACTGGCTCGAAGACGTGGATTTGGACGGTACCCGGACGTTCCACGGGCCAGTCTCGCCGCAGGCTGATTTATCGCCGGCGGAGCAACCGCGGGCCAAGATGATTGCGGAGCTCAATGGCAGCTCCGATCCGCAATCGAACGGCGCGACAAACCAGGTTCAAGAGGAACCCTCCCCTGGTTTACCCGTCTCCTTGAAGCAACAGGAAACCCAGTTTCAACTGGCTGCCCAACCTGCGGTAAAGATCCTGATACGGCGTGAGGGATGGTACCGAGTCACACAGTCGGAATTGGTGGCGGCGGGGTTCACAGCTTCTTCAGATCCCAGATTCTTGAGACTTTTCACACAGGGGATCGAACAACCGATGCGCATCACCGGAGCGTCGGAAGGATATGGAAACTTCGGCCGCAACGCGGCAATCGAATTTTACGGAAGGTCCTTTGATTCCGCTTACACCGACCAAAGAGTCTATTGGTTGGTGGTGGGCGACCGTCCTGGCAAGCGAATTCACGAGCAGCCCGCCGTTGGAGACGGTGGGCCACAACCCCAAAGCTTCCCGCGCACGGTTGAATTAAAGCAGCGGACTACCTACTTCGCCGCTCTGCTCAGAGAGAATACCGATAATTTCTTTGGCGCACTGGTTTCCTCGACTCCCGTCGATCAAGTCCTTGACGCCCCCGATGTCGCGTCCTCAACCGTCGATGACGGCACGCTCGAGGTTGTGTTACAGGGTGTGATTGCGGGCGCGGGTCACGATGTGACGATAACGGTGAATGGCGCGAACCTGGGGGACCTCAATTTCTCCGGACAAGACGAAGGCACGATCAGTCTACGAGTCCCGCGCAATTTCATCCATGATGGCGTCAATACGGTTACTCTGACTGCCCAGGCAGGCGACGACGATCTCAGCTTAATAGACTATATCAAGCTCACCTACCCCCACAGCTACACCGCGGAGACTGACTCTCTGAAGTTCACCGGCGACGCAGGCGACCAGATGGAAGTGAGAGGCTTCCAACGCCCCCCGACACGCTTGCTGGACATCACTAACCCGGCGGAACCTTTGGCGCTTATTCCCCGAATCCGCGGTGCGAGCGGAAACTACACCTTAGAGGCTAAGGTTCCATCATTCGTCCCTGGTACTCACACTTTGCTAGCCCTGTCGGACCAACGGATCGCAAAGGCAGTCAGTGTAATTCGCAATCAGCCTTCCAGTTGGCATCGTGCCCAAGCCGGCGGCGAGGTCATCATGATCTATGCCCCCGAATTTGCAAGTCAAATAGGACCACTGGTTCAGTTGCGCCGGAGCCAAGGAAGGTCTGTGGCCTCGGTCAATGTTGATGATTTATACGATGAGTTCAATTTCGGTGAAAAAAGTCCGAATGCAATCCGAGACTTCCTGAAGAACGCAATCGTGCAGTGGCGGAGTCAGCCGAGGTATCTCCTCCTTTTCGGCGGTGCGTCAGTGGATCCGCGCAACTATCTCGGTTTCGGCTTCCTTGATTTCGTGCCGACCAAGATAATCGTGACTTCCGAACTGAAAACCGCGTCTGATGATTGGTTCTCTGATTTTGGAAACACGGGCTTCGCTCAGATCTCAACGGGTCGTCTCCCCGTGCGCACGCAAGATGAGGCCACCACGGTCGTCGCAAAGCTTCTCCAGTACGACCGTAGTGAAAATTCTGGTGAATGGACCAATCAGATCCTGATGGTAGCGGACGGGGAGGACCCGACTACCAGCTTCACGAAAGAGGCTCAGTCTGTGCAGGCGTTACTGCCTACGTCATTGACGGTGACCAATGTTTTCGCCAACGGCCTGGATCCTACAACCGCCGGGGAGGAAATTCTCGCCGGGATAAACAGTGGTAAATTGATCGTGAATTACAACGGGCATGGTTCGGTCGAAGTCTGGTCGGGTGACAACCTGCTGGACAATGGCGCCGCTGCATCCTTGACCAATGGTCCACGTCTGCCGGTGTTTCTCATGATGGACTGTCTCAACGGCTTTTTCCATGATGTCTACACCGAGAGTCTTGCCCAGGCTCTGCTGTTTTCGAAGAATGGGGGGGCCGTTGCGGTCTGGGCGTCCTCCGGGTTGACCTCACCTGAACCGCAGCTGCAGATGGACCAAAACGTGGTGAAGTCACTATTCGCCCAACCTTCGCCAGCGCTCGGAGATGCCACTCGCCAGGCAAAGGCAGACATAACCGATTCCGACGCTCGCCGCACATACATTCTCTTCGGTGACCCGCTATTGCGGTTGAAGCGACCTCCTGTCGGCAATGGCCAACACTGAGACAAGACCTCTTACCTCGTACGTGCGCAGCCTCTGAAAAGGATCATGTTCCCAATTCCGGTTTTCCGACGAAGTGCAGAATTTCATCCGCAAATGCTTCATTTCAGGGAACAATCTGCCTGCGAGAGAGACAAAAACAGGCGGGGGAGTTTGCCGGCATGAGTTCTCCTGGGGCTAGCGCCTCGATGGGACGTCTGCTTCTGGTCTGCGACGATTCGGCCATCATCCAGCAACTGGCCGAGGCCATGCAGCAATTCGCGGTTGCGACCGAGGTTTGCGTTGACGTCAACATGGCGCTCCGCCTGCTGAACCGCAAGAAATTCGAGGCCGTAATTGTCGACCGCGGACTGGCGCAGGCAGACGAGGTGCTGGCCCAAGTCCGCCTTTCTCCCTCGAATCGCACTGCCGTGACCTTTGCGATCGTAGATCCCAGGAATCCGACAGGGTTCGAGATCCCACCGAATTTCTCGATGGAAAAACCTCTTTCCATGAGTTCGGTGGGCCAGACCTTGAAAGCCGCGTTTGGATTGATCGTGCGTGAGCGGCGGCGTTCCTTTCGTTGTCCGATCTCAGTGCCGGGAGCGGTGCAGTCGAATGGGCAGGAAACGGATTGCCGTCTAGTGAATATCAGCGAAGGCGGTCTGGCCATTACTGACTCGCCCGCCCTGAGAGCAGGAATGCAGGTGAGGGTTCTGTTTACGCTGCCCGGCCACCCGGTTCGTTTCAAGATCGAGGCCGAAGTTTGCTGGCAGGACGGAAAGGGCCGGGCTGGGCTGCGTTCGTTGACGATTTTCTCCGAGCAGAAATCCATTCTGCAGGAGTGGCTCGCCGCCAAACTGGAAGAGGATTTACCGGAATCAGTAGCACAACAATTCCGGAAAGACTAAGGAGCAGCCGATGGTCAGACCTCCCGCACGTGTCTGGTTCATGGTGTTTGCCCTTTTTCCTCACGCTTGCTCCGGCGTAAGGACTTTGAATGCAACCTTAGCTTCCTAAGCTCACCATCAATCAGAGACAACATCTTGAGGGCGACTGCATCTCTTGGGTTTCGCTGAGCATCTAGTTTCGCTTTGGCCGCGCTAGGGTCGAGCGCTACGAGAGATGGAGAACTGTAGGGTTTCTTCGGTGTTCTCGGATCGGAAGGCATGAATTCAGCTCCTCTTGCGTTTTCCGGTCATCATTCCGATGTTTCCTGCCCTTTGTGCTGGCGCCTTGTCTTCTGCCTATTCAAATGCGAGAGTAGCTAGAAGGGTGAGGGGCAACTCCCAGATTCTATGGGGCGAAAAAATCAAATACGAAAATACGCTTCTGGCGTCGGTTTTCCGACGCGGAGAAAACCTTGGGTTAACGGGAAGAACCCGCCATCCCTCACGCCGGTATTAGGCGCAGGCTTACCGCACTAACTGAGGGCAGGGTTCATCAAAATCGCCAAGACATCACTGTTATTCTAATTGGTTCGGTTGCCTGGCCCGTGTATCTATCGTCAGTTCTGATTCCGAAGCGCTGGAAGAAACATGCTCGACTTTATCAAGAGTCGATGGGATAGTCGAAGGCTGCAAGTTACTCAGGGCCTCTCCTTTTCCAGGCCTCTGATCGTCTTGCAAAGCAATGATTGGGGTCGCATCGGCGTGCGGGACCGCGAAGGTTATGAGCAGCTTCGTGCCAGTGGAATCCATTTGGGCGAAAATCCCTACGATTACTACTCGCTGGAAACGGCGGAGGACGTGATCGCACTGCGTGACATGCTGAAGAGACACCGCGACTCGACCGGCCGTCCGGCTTGCCTGGTCATGAATTTTCTGCTGGCTAACTTGGATTTCCAAAAAACAGCGGGCGCCGGGTTTCGGGGGATTCACTTGATGCCTCTCAGCCAGGGCTTGCCCGGTGATTGGAAAAGGCCGGGCCTCTTTGAAGCATACCGGCAGGGCATTTCCGACGATGTCTTCTATCCAGCCCTCCACGGCTTGACCCATTTCTGTCGGCTAGCCGTGGATCAGGCGTTAGCGGTGTCGGGTGACCGTAACAACCTGCTCCACACTTTGTGGAAAGCTGAGACGCCTTACATTCACTGGCGCATGCCCTGGGTCGGCTACGAATACTGGAATCCTGAAAAGCCCCAAGCGGGTTTCCTCGACGCCGAGACCCAAACAAGCCTAGTCGCCGAAGCGGCGCGTGAATTCAAGAAGGTCTTCAGAGTAGATTTGTTATCGGCCTGCGCTCCAGGGTATCGGGCAAACCGTGACACTCGCCAGGCATGGTCGAAGTGCGGGGTGCGCATCGCCCAGAACGGCGGCGGGGCTGCTTTGCCTCCCCATATGGATGAATGGGAGATTCTGAATCTGTATCGGACCATTGATTTTGAGCCCTTCGAGCGTGGCCTTCCGCTGGAAAAGTATATGCAACTGGCTGAACACTGCTTCGCACGCGGCATGCCGGCCGTTGTTTCCACGAGTTCCATCAACTTCCATTCTTCCCTCAAAGACTTTCGCGGCCCCACTCTCCGACTGCTGGATAAATTCCTCGCCGCTTTGGAAGCGAAGCATCCCAATCTGCTGTATGTGCACGACGTGAATCTGCACGAGCTCGTCACCCGGGGAAAGTTCAATGGTCCGCGCGGGCGGGTTTCGGTTGATGTCAAACATTCGAGGGAAAGACGAGAGACGTGATCCATGAAGCCAGCTAGCATGTAGTTGCGGTCGGCTACGTTGCCTCGGGTTTTCAACTCGGCCCATTATGACCCGGGGGTTAAGAGTCGCTACTTTCTACGGATTATGAGAATCCTACCTCACGGGTGTGAAAAGTTAGAGTTGATTTTTCAAGCATGTCCAATTGAAATTTCCTCGTCACAACTTTGGGTCGACTAGTGCCTGGCCCCTTCCAGGTTGGAGATTTGATTCGTTTCATATGTCTAGCAGGCTGCGGAAAAAGGGATGATGCGACTTAGATCCTCTTCCCGTTTCGCCGCTCTTTGCCTCAGAGAGGAGTTTTGGCCGTGTCCGCTGGTGCCAGAAGATCTATTTGTGAGCCAGCGGGCACGTTCCACGCCTAGCTCAAGCCGCTCGAATCCCCAGATTTCTCAGGCGGACTAAGTTATAGGCAGCCGCGGCAAAGGTGAAGACCCATCCGACCTTGAAGATTCCACGATGCCGAACCTTCCGCAACAGTGCGATCGTCTTCAGCCATCCGAAGCACTCTTCAACGCGTTTTCTTTTCCTCTGACTGATGGCATATCCGGCGTGCTGTGTCGTGCGGGCGTCAATCGCGCTCCCACCGGGCCGCTCCAGGTTTTGGGCCACGTGCGGCGTGACCTTTAAGTTTCTGCACTCGGCCACGAAATCCGCCGTGTCGTATGCCTTGTCGCCGCCTACAGTCACCTGCTTTGTGCCCGGAATCTGTTCCAGCATCACCAGCGCGGCATCTCGCTCCGCCGTTCCGTTGGCCTCGAACACCTCGGTGTTTACGATCAATCCGTTGCGGTTCTCCACCAGCAGATTCCCGTTGTAACTCAGCTTTGCTTCCTTACCCTTGCCTTTGCGGGCCATCTTCGCATCCGGGTCTGTCTTCGATGCGTGCGTCTCGTTCGACCGCTTCTCCCCGTGGAAGTCCACCGTCGCATTGCCAGGATCGTCCGGCGGAACGGCGTTCTTAGCATCCTTGCGCTGATAACTCTTCACACTCGCCCACGCTTCCAGTAGCGTTCCATCCACGGTGAAGTGCTCGTCTGAGAGCAGACTCCGCTCGCGTGCCTGCTGGAGCACGGCTTGGAAGAAGGCTTCGGCAATGTCCCCATCGAGCAGGCGCTCGCGGTTCTTGGTGAACACGGTCACATCCCAAATGGCGTCGTCCATGTTCAAGCCCACGAACCAGCGGAACAGCAGATTGTAGTCGAGCTGTTCCATCAACACCGCTCGCTGCGCACCGAGTACAGCGCTTGCAGCAGGAGCGCACGCAACAGCTTCTCTGGCGCAATCGACGGCCGCCCAGTCTTGGCGTACAACCTGTCGAACCGAGGTTTTAGCTGTTGTAAGGCTTCATCGGCCATGGCGTGCAGCGAACGCAAAGGATGGTCCTGCGGAACTCGCTGCTCAGGGCTGATATAGCTGAACACATCTAACTGCTGCTCGTCTTTTCCGCGCATGCCTTCTTCTTATCAGGTTGTGTTGTGGAAACAAGAGAGTTTTCTGGTTCGGCGTGAAGCTGGCTCGCCTGCCTCCCCGTGAGGTAGTATTCACGCTATGAAACACACAGCGGCCGCAGTCCTAGCGCTGCTTTGGTTCATCAGCGGAGCACAAGGTCAAGTTGAACAGGGAGGGGTCTCTCGGGCTACCCCCGAGTACTGCTCCCAAGTCGAACCGATTCACCCCAACTTCGCGCCCGCAGAGGACGTGCATGTGAGAGGGCGCATAATTGACCAGACAACCGCGCCGTTTCACAACTCTCCTATAGAACTGAGACGCTTCATCTCAGAACACAAACAAGTGACGGTGAAGAAGGTCTCAACAGATGCTGAAGGAAAGTTCGATCTGGGATTGGTGAAACACGGTGACTATCGACTATTGTTGTCCCCAAATCGCGGGTTCAAACAGCCTGAAAAACTGGAATGCTCGTTAACCAGAGACTGTATCCTCGATGCGGTTTTAGTCGTAAATCCAACCGATGGACCTGCCGCCGGCTGTCCCATTCGCTGAGCTTCGGACCGAGTTTTTCCGCAACCTGCTAGGGTACGCATTCCATACCTATCGGCGAATTGGTCGCAGTTCCTTTAGCTCGCTTTCGCCTCTTCGTCGCGCGTTCGGAAGGCGGCTCCTCCAACCTCGGACACCTCGGCCCACTTCGGGTCAGGCGAGGCCTCGGTGTCGTAGTTGTCGTGCCAGTTCCACCACTCGTACGGTGGGGACTGGGGATAACCCTCTGGCCAGTCCTCTCAGGTTTCCTGTCGGCCGAGCGGCGTGATGTCGAGATAGCTCCAAATGGTCCCCATCGCTTCATCACCGCGGCCGTTGATGAAGTATGTGCGGAATACATTGTCGCCGTCGCGGAAGAACACGTTGTGGCTGTGCCATTCATCGACGCCGAAGTCCTTGTCGAAGCTATCGGTCATGGTGTACCAGGGCATCTCCCAGCCCATCCGGGCCTTCAGGCGTGCGATGTCCGCTTGCGGCGCGGGTGAGACGTAGACGAGGGTGGTGTCGCGAGCGTTCAGATGGGCCAGGTGAGAGACCTGATCGGCGCCCAGAGAGCAGCCGCGGCAGGCGTGTTCCGGCCAGCCGAACACTCCGGGCTCGAAGAAGGCGCGATAGACGATCAACTGCCTGCGGCCCTCGAACACGTCGAGCAGGCTAAGCTTGCCCTTGGGCCCGTCGAACTCGTACTTTTTCTCCACCGCCACCCACGGCATCCGTCGACGCTCGGCGGCCAGTGCATCACGGGAGCGGGTAAAGGCCTTCTCCTTCACGAGGAGCTGCTGCCATGCAGCCTCCCACTCTTGCTCCGAGACGATCGCGGGTGTCTTCATCACGATATGCCCCTTTCGGGTGCTCCGGAATGATCGAGAAATATTACGGGGTGCATATCAAGAACTCGCTCAACGCCGCTGCCATCAATGTGGTCCGCTCGAATAAAGACGTGATGGCGGAAGAAGAAGTATGAACGCAACAACAGATTGCCCGTCTTTCTTCCGAGATCGTGATTGGCTTGCCTCCCTTCCGGTAGCGGTAAGCAGGAACCCAGTATATTAGGCTATCTACTTGTATCTCTCGTAAACGCATCGTATATTAGGTTGATGTTGCCCCTGTCCTCACTAAGCGAGCAGATCGCCTCCAAGCGCAAAGCACTCGGCCTGACGCAACCCGCGCTTGCAAAAAAAGCCAGGGTGGGACTCTCCACGCTCGACGCCTTGGAGAACGGACGGCTGGGCGAACTCGGATATTCGAAGATCACCAATATTCTCACGGTGTTGGGGATGGAACTGAAGCTTCAGGAAGCAAGCGCGGCCCGGCCGACGCTTGAAGAACTGATCAAAGAGGGACGGGATGATCAAGGTCTGGACCGACGCCGCTGAGGCGGGGACTACTCGATCGTCACGGCGAGCGCGGCGGCACGTTTGCTTACCTTCCCGGTGCTCCGCCCGCGCGCGAGGTCTCGGTGACGATGCCGGCGAGGCTTGAGTCGTGGAGTGTGCCCTTCGGCCTGCTTCCGATTTTCGAGATGAACTTGCCTGAAGGCGCACTTCGGGAGCGGCTCCGCCTTGCTTTCGCGAAAGCCACCGGCACCTTCGACGAATTCGACCTGCTGTCAATTGTCGGCTCCTCGCAGATCGGACGTATCCGCTACACCGGCGACAAGGAACATCTGAACGAGGACGTGCCCTTCCAGTCGGTGAATGAGATTCTCGAACGCCGGCGCGGCGGCGACCTCTTCCGCTACCTGCTGGAGAAATTCGCGTCCTTCTCCGGGATCAGCGGCGTGCATCCCAAATTCCTCGTGCGCGACGAAAAGGCTTTCGCCGAGATGGAGCATACGCGACACCGCTTCTCGCAAAGCTACAAGGGCGCGACCCACATCGTGAAGCTGTGGGAGCCCAGCGAATTTCCGCAACTGGCGGCCAATGAGTATTTTTGCCTCAGCGTGGCGCGCAAATACGGACTCGACGTGCCCCCCTACCGCCTGGCTGAGGACGGCATGGCGCTGGTCATTGACCGCTTCGACCTGCGCATGGACGGGACCTATCGCGGATTTGAAGACTTCTGCGTGCTGAACGGCCGCAGGACCGACGAGAAATATCGCGGAAGTTACGAGACCTCGGTCATGAAGCGATTCGGGCAGTTTGCAAACTCGACGCATGTGGGCGAGGACATGGAAAAGCTGTTCGCCCTGATTGCCCTGAATTGCGCGCTTCGCAATGGCGACGCGCATCTCAAGAACTTCGGGATTGTTTACGACGAGATTCAGGGCGAAGCGAGACTCGCGCCTGTCTATGATCTCGTGACCACCTCCATCTATCTTCCGAAGGACAGCATGGCGCTGACCCTTAACGGCACGACGAAATGGGCGAGCGCGAAGGAATTGCAGCGACTTGGCGAGACGCGCACGGGAAGCACCCCTGCTCGTGTCCGGCAGATACTCGAACGCGTAGAGGCTGCGATTGCGGACACCTCAAAGGAACTGCACGCCTACATTAAAGCGCACGCGGAATTCACCGAGATAGGTAATCGCATGCTCCAGCATTGGGAGCAAGGTGTCGCGCTTTCGCTTAAGGCGGCCTGAGCAAAGCGTTCGCTCTTCTAACTGACGCTCGATCAGCGCGACTGCGTCGAATAATGCAACCGATGGCAACGGAACCTGATATTCCCGCCCGGCGCTGGCCTCGCGTAAGCCTCTGCCAACGACCCTAACATCCGCGAAGTGCTTAACGGTGTTCTAATAGCGTTCAGGTTAAGGTGGGATGCCCATGCGCAATGACCTGGATAAATTTCGATTGGTTCCAATGGGACGCTGAACAACGAGGTAAGAGTTTAGATACAATGGTTACCCGTTTTTACGATATTTCGCACGTTCCAGTCGTTCGATGGCGCGCTCCGCGGTTCAGGAGGCAGGGGCGCTAGCAAAAATGCTGAATAGCTGCCCTGCGATACTTTTCTGGCCGGGAATGTTGTAGCGTGGGCCACATCTGCCTTCCTAGGATCGGAAATAGCGTTCCGCGCTATTTTCACAATCGATGACAATTGCAAATAGCGAGATTAGCTATTCGCAGCGGGGGTGCGGGGCACTTCCAAACGGGCGGGACCATGTCCTGTCTCGACATAATTAAGATAAAAATGGTACAACACAATAGGATAATAACAGTACAGCGCAATAGTATAAATACGGCGCAACGCATTCAGATAATGCGCCGATAATAGCGATGATCCAACCGAGACACGCGGCCGAGAGTGTCGGCCTAAAGACCGCAGAAGAGCTAAACAACGCAGCTTCGCACTTGTCGAGTGCTTCGG
>JBOGLD010000017.1:0-15543 GCA_050745885.1 Terriglobales bacterium | reverse complement strand
GATCGCATCATTTCCGGAGTCGTGCTGACGGACCGGAACGAGGCGATCCCGGGGGCTTCGATCACCGCGGTATCCGCCGCAGGAATGACACAGACGGTAAGTGACGGCATTGGCAAGTTCCGTCTGCGGGTTCCGAATGGCGCTGTCATATTGCGGGTGTCGGGGAAATATCTGGTCTCTCAGGAAAGACGATTGGGCGCTTCTGAAGCTTCCGAGGGCCTGATGTTGCAGGCTGAATACACGATCCCGCCCGTCCACGAGGACCTGGTTATTTCTGCTACCGCCCTGAATCCTACCATCGACCAGCGCAACGATATACAGCAGAACCAGGGCACACAGGGACACGGTCAAGGCTATCTGGGCGCGCTCAAAGCCCTGACGCCGGAACTGATCGATGATGTGGACATTCTGAACGGGCCCTTCAGCGCTGAGTACGGAGATTTTTCCGGTCTGGGAGTGGTGCACATCCGGCTCAAGGAAAGCCTGCCCAATCTGCTCACGGTGAGAGCGCAGGGGGGCTCATTCAATGCTTATCGCGGGCTGGTCATCTATAGCCCGGCGCTGAACAAGGCAAATGCGTTTATCGCCTACGACGGGTCCCACACCGACGGCCCCTTCATCAATCCGGGACGTTACAAGCGCCATATCATTACCGGAAATTACACCCGCCACCTGAATGAAAAGGAGTCGCTGGGCTTCAAACTGAACTTCGGGACTAACGATTTCTTTTCGTCAGGTCAGATTCCGCTGGACCTGGTGGCTTCCGGTCAACTGAATCGCTTCGGCTTCATTGACCCGTTCGATGGCGGACGGGTCAAGCTGGGAACTTTCGCTACTTACTACAAGCGGGATTTCGCCAGCGGCGATATTCTGAAAGTCGATGGCTTCCTGGGCCGTTCCCTGTTCGATCTGTAATCGAATTTCACATTCTTTCTGGAACACTATCTGCCCTCGGATCCGATAAAAGGCGATGAAATCCAGCAGCATGACTCCCGGTTGCAGGAAGGTCTGAACACGCAGTATCTGCACCCGTACCATATCTTGGGGCAACCCTCACTCCTGACTGCAGGCGGCAACTTCCACGATAACCAAATTGAAGTTGGGCTGAACCAGACTTTCGAGCGCCGGGTTCAAGCGGTGGACACCAGCGCCCACGCGCACGTCACCAACCTCGCCGGTTATGTTCAGCAGGGAATGGATCTTTTTCACCAGCAAGTGCATTTCGACGCCGGCTTGAGGATCGACTATTTCAGGTTTGAGGTACATGATCACATAGTGCCCGCCGACAGCGGCGTACAGGGCGCCTCCCGTCTTCAGCCCAAGCTGAACCTGTCCTACGCACCCACGGTGCGAGTGCCACTCACTTTCTACGCCAGCTATGGCCGGGGCATCTCCAGCCAGGACGCGCGCGGGGTGGTGCAGCGGCCGGACGCGCCCAAACTCGCCACCACGGATTTCTACCAGATCGGCGCCGCCAACAATTTACGAAGGTTCTCGCTGAGCACGGATGTGTTTCTTATCAATCGGTCGAACGAGCAGGTTTACATTCCCGACGATGGCAGCTTCGAATTCAAGGGACCGAGCCGGGCCTACGGATGGGAAGCCAAGACTTCAGTCCAATTCACCCGCTTCCTGTCTCTGAACAGCGGGTTCACGCAGGTTTCCAATGCCTACTTTCTGGGAACACCCCGGGTTTACGTGGACAGCGCGCCCCATTCGGTTGCGAATTCGGGCTTGACGGTGACGGACTGGCGCGGTTTCAACGGCTCTTTGCGCTATCGCCACGTCAGCAGCTACATCCTCGACGGTTCGGACCCCACCGTTCCCCACGCCACCGGCCTCGATGTGCTCGACTTGAGCGTCGCCAAGCGCATCCGGCACGGCATGGACCTCAATTTTGGCATCGATAATGTGAATAACAAGCGCTTCTACGAGACCCAGAACTACCTTGAGTCGAGAGTCGCACCAGCGGCTGGCGCTAAGTTTCGGGTGCATGGGACCCCGGGATACCCCATAGGGTTCACCGTCGGACTTACGTTTCGGTTGTTTGAGAAATGAGAAGGGACCGAATGTTCGGGGCGAAAAGTGCGTCAAGAGCGAGGGCTAGAAGGCGGCGCTAGATTTTCCGGTCAGGCATCCGCGTCGTTTTGGCTGTCTGTTCTCCAGCCCTGCGATACAATCCGCTGGCTCACGAATCGCTTGCCTTCACTCACGATGCGAATAGCCTTGAGCAGTTCCAATCCGGCATCTATTTTTGCGACGTATCCGAGTCCACCCACGCCCATGGCATTTTCCACCATCTGCAACGAGTCGTGCTGGCTGAGGAAGATGATATGTGAATTCGGCGAGACCACCCGAATGCGCCTTGCCGCTTCGATGCCGCTTATCCCGGGCAGGCTGATGTCGAGGAGGACCAGGTCTGGTTCAAGCTCTCCGGCCTTCCGGACGGCCTCTTCCCCGTCCTCAGTCTGGCAGATCACGTCCACGGCGGAATCACGGGAAAGAAGCGAGCACACCACCCGTCTGACCACGTCGTGGTCTTCCACCACTAGAATCCTGATTGCTGACATTTCAAGCCTTCGGAACAGAGCCACAGAACTGGCGTTGTAGAAGTACAAGTGTAGCGAAGTTTGCTCTTTGGTTCGATACCGTACAGTATGTATTTTGACCTACAGGAATCCGTGTACGGGACCGGCGCGCATTTAGCTCCTGCCTCATGGATGCGATGCAGGGGGAACGCCGGACATTTTGGAAGTTATGTCCTCCTCCGCCTTCTGGTGCAACTGGCGCAGTTTGGCAAACTCCTTCTGCGCCTGCCCCTTGTCTCCCGTGGCCTGGTAAAGGCGGCCCAGCCGAAGGTGCACATCGGGTCGAGCTGGATCCAGTCTTTCGGCACGCAACAGCGCATCGAGCGCAGCCGGATAGTGTTTCTGCTGCGCCAAAATGGCGCCTATATCAAGGTACGCGATGCGAATGTCATTTCTGAGCTGCACCGACTTCTTGAGCAGGACCAGGGCGCTCTCCGGGTTGCCCCGCTTCATCTCGATGTCGCCCAGATAAGCCAGCGCTTGCGCATGGTTGGGATCGCTGGCCAATTCACGTTCGAACTCAGCTTTCGCGGCATCGTATTGCCTCAGCTTCCAGTGCAGATAGCCGAGACCAAAATGCACGCTGGGTTCCTGCGGAGCCGCTTTCGCAGCCGCCTCGAATTCGGCAATCGCCTCCTGGGTCCTTTGCAGACCATCCAGGGCCTGGCCCATCAACATGTGTGCGGCCGCTGAGTCTGGATTCCGCTGCTGTATTTGGCGGAACTGCTCGAGCGCGCAGGGATACTTCTTCGCCCACAGGCAGCTTTGCGCCAGGACCTGATGCAGTTCTGCGTTGTCGGGATCCGCCCGGGCGGCGGGTTCGAGGTATTTCGCGGCTTCCGCAAAGCGCTTCGCGCCGTAGCAGCTAAGGCCAAGCAGAGTGCGCGCCTGCATGTTCCTGGGGTCCCGCAGCAGGGCTGCTTTCAGGGGAGGAATGGCCGCCTGAAACTCTCCCTGCTTGTATTCTGCCAGCCCCAGATTCAGCTCAATGCCGGGCAGCCTGGGATTGAGAGCAATCGCCCTGCGATAGGCCGCAGCTGCCTCCTTATATTTCGTTTCTCTGGCCAGGGCAACGCCCAGGCTGGCAAACGCTCCCGCATCTTGGGGATTATGCTCGGTTATTGTCCGCCACGCTGCCTCCGCCTCTGGAAATTTTCCCTGTTGCTCGAGCGCTATTGCCTCAGCCGGACTCGGCGTCTGCGGACTGGCAAACGTCGGCAAGGCCAGTGCGGCGAGAACCAACAGAGACTTCCAGATTGACCAAAATGTTTTGCCAGCGGGTTCCATACGTACCAGGAATTCAGAATAGCCAGTCCCTCTCGACGAAGCAATCATTCTGGTCGTTCAGAGATCCCGGCGCAGAGCCACAGGGGAGGGGACAAAAAATACCCCGTTCGCTTAACGCGAACGGGGTTGTGTGAGTGGGACAACGACTTCTAAGGCTTGTAGCCTAGAAGATCAGTTTCACGCCCAACTGGATCTCCCTCGGATCATGGGCGGTGGTGACCGCGCCGAAGTTGCTGGACGAGAATGTGGTGCTGACGCCGTTATACTGAGTGTGGTTGAAGGTGTTGAAGGTTTCCGCACGAAGTTCGAGACGGCTGCCCCGCGACTCACTGAACACGAAGCTCTTGAAGAACGCTACGTTCCAGTTCTGGCGGCCCGGTCCATATACCGAGTTCCGTGGGAAGTTTCCGAATTCGCCGGCTGCTGTCGGGCCAAAAGCGGAGGTTCCGAACCAGCTGTTCACGGTGTGCGGCGTGCTAACGCTACCGTTCACGTTTGGCCGGTTGTTAGCGTTGGGCAGGGTATTGCTGATGTTGCCCGTCCCTGCAACCGCATCGTAGGCGATTCCGCCCTCAGTGATATTCAGGGGATTCCCCGATACCAGGCTGACGACTCCCGACACCTGCCATCCGCCGACCGTGGATTTCAGCAAGGTGTTGGAACTATTCTTCAAGAACGGGATGCCGTAGATGAAATTGACGAAGGCGATATGCCTGCGATCCAAATTCGACGGCCCGTTATCGTAGGTGTAGCTGTAGGGATTCGAAACCGCGTTCAGGTCCTGCACGTTGTTGGAGCCGGTGGCCGGATCGTACGCCTTCGAATACGTATAGGCGGCCTGCAGAGAGAGGTCCCGTGTCATCTGCGACCGGAACTCCGCCTGTAATGAGTTGTAGTGGCCGTTCTGTACAGTTTCCGACTGCTTGATGGAGTGGAACCCGAGATAGGGAACCAACGAGTTATAGCTGCCTGCTGTACCCGCAGTGATGCTCGGCAGGAGACTCTGATCGGGAAGGTTGGTCTCCCGATAGTCATTCTGATGCCGACTCTGGTTTCCGACGTAGGAAACAGTCAGTACCGATTTGGCGCCGAATCCTTGCTGAACACCAAGGCTGTACTGGTAGCTCACCGGCAGCTTGTACTCGGTACGGTTGAGACCGGTGATATCGGCGACCGTGATCGGTGCGGTGAGTGTGTCGCCGGTTGACACGCTGGTGCTCGGATTCGCCAGAAGAACGCCGCCGTTAAAGGTGACGGACGAACTGAAGGGAATATTGGGACCGGCGTTGTACATGTCGTTGCCCTGAATGCGCTCGTACATGGTGCCGAATCCGCCGCGGATTACGGTCTTGCCTTCGCCGGTTACGTCATACGCAAAGCCCACCCGAGGACCGAACGCAGCCCAGTGATTGTCTACCAGGCCCTTGGGAATTCCGTTCTGCCCGGGGATGCCGATGCCGTTCAGATAGAACTGGTACCCTGCGAGAATGGGGTTGGGACTTGTTCCCAAGCCGGGGCTGGCGGGGCTGATCGTACCGTCCGGAAGAAGGATGGCTGCATCGGCCTGGTTGTACAGGTTGGGATAAAAGTTACCCATCCGGTTATTCGCTTCGTAGGTATGGGGCACTCCGTCCCAGCGCAGTCCAAGGTTCAGAGTAAGACGTTTGCTGGCGCGCCAGTTATCCTGAATATATGCGGCCCACGAAACGTTGTTCCAGTAACCGTTGTCCTGCACGGCAAGTTCGTTAAACTGCTGGGCATAACCCAGCAGGAAATCCGCAAAGTCAACTCCGGTGTAGGTATTGTTGAAGGTGTACCCGCCCTGGGTCTGACCGAACAGGTCCTGGATCTTCTTGTAGATGGCCCAGCTGCCTCCAATTTTGAACTGGTGCGCTCCCTTGGTCCAGGAGATGTCGTCACGAATCTGGTAGTCATCGGCCTTATTGTGCCAGGGCCAACTGGAAGTGGTGTAGTCGGCGCCGGTAACACCGCCCAGTTTGATTTCCGGGATGCGGTTAAGATTGTTACCCGGGAAAAGTTCCGGTGAGGTGAAGCCGCTCGGGCGTTCGACGACCCCCTGGGGAACGATGTTGATCCGATTGCCGTTATAGTTGAACGCCACTTCGTTGAGCAGCCGCGGGCTGATGACGTACGTCGCATGGATGACCGCGCTGTAGGAGGGATTGCCGAACGTGTTGCTTGCGGTCGGCAGATTGTCGCCGCTCCACATGGCTGTTCCGAAGGTCTGGGAGATCTGCTCAGAAACCCAGTGTCCGAAGATCGAAAACTTGTCGCTGAACTGATGGTCCACCCGGGCAATCTCTTCCCTCACGTTGGTGGGGGAATTGTTGCCGCCGATGAATTGTGTGCCGTCGGTCGGCGCGGGGAAAATACCGGCCTGCAGCAGCGCTTGCGCGTTGGGATCCAGCAGGTCAGCCGGAATGGTGTTGTTGGGAAAGGGCGCGCCCGGCGTAAGTCCATCGGCCGCGTATTGCGCCAGAATCGCAGGAGAAACCTGGGCAGCGGTTGGAACCGTGATCAGCGTGCTGCCGAAGTTGCCGCCGTAGGTGCTGGGCAATGGAACCGTCTGATTGAGCGTCTGCCCTTGAATCAGGCTACGCCATTCCATGTTGTAGAAGAAGAATGTGGGATGACTCTTCCAGAAAGGAGCCTCACCGCCGAGGTTGAAACCGTAAGTATTAAACCGCAGCTCGGCCACCTTCGCGGGAGCTCGGTTGAAGTAGTTGCGCGCATCCAGAGCATCGTTGCGCAGGAATTCCCAGGCCGAGGCATGGAACTGCTTTTGACCGGAGCGGATGACCGCGGTCATGGTTGCGGCGGACGACAGGCCGTACTCGGCGCTGTAGTTTGAAGTCAGCATGCGGAACTCGGCAATCGAGTCCAGCGACGGCATCACGTCGGAACCGCCACCGCCCCCACGGTCACTGCTCTCGCTGCCGTCGAGCATGTAAAGGTTGTGGCTCTGACGCTGGCCGTTAAAGCTCATGGCCGCGTCGCCGCCCACCGGCGTCGGGGTTTGAAAATCACCCTGTCCACTGGACGCTCCCGGGGTCAGGTTGGCCAGCGAGTACATGCTGCGCCCGTTGGTGGCGAGCTGAGTGATCTGCTGACCGGTAATGACGGAACTGACTTCGCCATTCTCCGATTGCACCCTCACGGCATCGGCTTCAACCGTGATGGTCTCGGTAGCGGCGCCCATCTTCAGGGCAAAATCGATACGGGCGCGATCGCCCACGTTGAGCACGACGTCGTTCTGTTGGGCGATGCCGAACCCCGATGCCTCGGCCTTGATACTGTAGTGGCCGATCGGAATGTCGGCGAACAAGTACTGACCCGCGTCGCTGCCCTTGGCGGTCCGAACCCGACCGGTTTCGACGTGGGTTGCCGTAATAGTTACGTTGGGAACCACGGATCCTGAGGGATCGGTCACGGTTCCGACCACAGTGGCGGTTTGAGCCGATGCGGCAAAACTCAAGCCCCCCACCAGCAAGCAGAGAATCAACAGGGAACGCAATCGCCCGTGTTTCGCTGCAGTAACAAGACTTACGGTGCTTGTATACAAAGAACTCATAGTGTTTCACCCCTTCGCAGTCAGCGCTGGACTCTGTGTCAGCCCGGTAACGTTAACGATCCAGCAAGGCTTGTACCTATAATCGTGTAACGTTGTCAAGAAAATTTTGCATAGAGAGTATTGCTTTCCTGAATCAGACCGGCTTGCGCAAGCTTGCCCTGGCCGCGGTTGGAACGGTTGTGAGCGTGCTAACTCCCAGTCCTTACACTGCCAGGACGCAGCAAACAATGGGTTTCCGTGCGGGCTAAGCGGGTGTTGCGCCGCCCATTGCGATTACCAGACAATGCAGAGGGCCCCGGTTGGTTGGCAACCCGGGAACCGACTGGTGCCACCGTGGACGTTCACGATGCTATACTCCATCGCTTTTGCTCAAAACCCCTTGACGAGGGTGACCCGGCCGCATATCCGCATCTCAACATGCAGCACAGGGGCATGCATTTACTATGGCCACGAGCAGGAATTTCTAAATCGGACGGGAACTAACCCCGCCGCCAGGAACAAAAATTGGCGATCTTGCGGAGCCGACAACACCACAAACCCTACAGCGCGACCCTGTCTGTCGCGGTAACCCGGCTACTGTTTCTATTGGCCAGCATATTTCTTGTCTCCACGGTCGTCGGCCAACAGGGCACCCACCCGGATCAAGAGAAGAAAACTGAATTATCCCAGGGCATGGGAGTATCGACCGGCGCTGTGCATCCAGCGGTCAAGGATTCCAAGTCCCGCCCGATCACAGCCGGCGGGTTCGTGGACAACGCTCCGATCGTATTCGAGGACATCACCAGGAAAGCCGGCCTGGAAAAGTTCCATCATCGCTCCGGCACACCCGAAAAGAGTTCGATCATCGAGACTCCCGGGTCTGGCGTTGCCCTGCTCGACTACGACAACGACGGTTGGCTCGACATTTATCTTCTGAACGGTTCCACGCTCGCCGCGGTGAAGGGAAAAGAAAGTCCGCCACGGGCCATGCTTTTTCACAATAATCACGATGGAACCTTTACCGATGTCACGGACAAAGCCGGCGTCGGCAATGAGCGTTGGGGATTCGGCGTGGCGGTGGGCGATTACGACAACGATGGCTGGCCCGACATCTACGTGGCGAACTATGGCAAGAACCGCCTCTATCACAACAATCACGACGGAACATTTACCGACGTTGCGGAGAAAGCAGGCGTGACCCTGGGCGGCTGGTCCACCGGACCGACCTGGGGCGATTATGACCACGACGGCCGGCTCGATTTGTTTGTCCCCGGGTATGTGAAGTTCGATGCCGATCATCCGCCGATCGCGGGACAAGGCAGTATCCCGCCCAATTTTTGCCAGTTTCGCGGCGTCGCCGTGATGTGCGGGCCCCGGGGCCTGCCCGGAGAGCGCGACCATCTGTTCCAAAACAACGGCGGTGGCACGTTTACCGACGTCAGCGTCAAGGCCGGTGTTTCCGATCCCGACGGCTACTACGGCCTGGCCGCCGTCTTTGTCGATGTCGATGACGACGGATGGGTGGACCTGCTGGTGGCCAATGACTCCACGCCGAACTATCTGTACCGCAATCGGCATGATGGCACCTTCGAAGATGTCAGCTACGGATCAGGATTCGCGCTCAGCGAGGACGGGCGTGAACAGGCCTCCATGGGCATCGCCGTGGGCGATTACAACCACGATGGCAAAGTGGATTTCTTCACTACGACTTTTTCAGATGACTACAAAACCCTCTACCGGAATGACGGCGGGGGCAACTTTTCTGATGTCACCTACGGGGCCGGGCTGGCCGATTCGACTGTGCCTTTTCTGGCTTGGGGCACCGGTTTTCTTGATTTCGACAATGACGGCTGGCTCGATATTTTTGTCGTCAACGGGCACGTCTACCCGGAAGTGGACCGCCAGGATTGGGGCACGACCTGGGCGGAACGGCCGCAGCTGTTCCGCAATCTCGATGGCTCGAAATTCAGGGAAGTCCCGCCCGCCACCGGCAGCGGCCTGGCGGACGTCATTACGGGTCGAGGAGCGGCGTTCGGCGACCTCTTCAACGATGGCCACATTGACGTGGTCATCAATGACGTTGACTCTCCGCCCACGCTTCTGCGCAATGTGGTCAAGAACGGCAATCACTGGTTGACACTTAAACTCATTGGCGGCCCCAAGAGTCCGCGCGACGCGGTAGGAGCGAAAGTTTTTCTCACGGCTGCTGGAGTGCGTCAACGGGCCGATGTTTTCAGCGGCGGAAGTTACGGCTCGAGTTCTGACCCACGAGTGCACTTCGGCTTGGGCGCCGCCACCACCGTAGACAAAATCGAGATCGACTGGCCCAGCGGGTTGAAGCAGCAGATCGCGGTCCCCAAAGTCGACCGAATCGTCACGGTCGAAGAAGGGAAACCTCTGAGCGAAATCAGGTGACACCTGACTCTCTCACGCTCTTCCGCTCGCGACCAAAGAAACCGCCGCCCCACCAGCCGCTACCAATGGACGTGTATGTTAAGGATCCCGTCTTGCCTGCAGCCATGTGCCCTGTCCCGAAATCACCGTCATCGCAAATGCATATCGGCAAAAGTGAGAAATTGGTCCCAGTCGAAGGCTGTGACCGCGTGTTTGCCGGTGCGGATGTGAAAGGCAATCGTGTGCATGATGGGCTGGTTCAGCGGCGGCATCCGGTCCGTCCCCAATCCGCGTGCTCCCAGCAACCGAAAGACCGGACCCGCGGCAACCCCGGCGAGAAACTCGCCCTTGGGATCGCCCCAGCGATCATCCTCGGCGCCGGTCACATAAACCGGACGCGGCGCGATCAGGGCGATCAACTCGTGTGCATCCACCGGGAGCTGGTCGGAGTGACCCACAAATTTTTGGAAGCTGATGCTGAACCAGTAAGGAAACGCGCCTACGAGATTGGCAATCATTTCTCCATACTTGCGCCGGTAGAGTGAAGCCCCGCCTTCGCCCGAACAACTTGAGATCACCATGGCAAAGCGGCGATCCAGGGCGCCGGCCCAGAGGACCGTCTTGCCCAGGCGCGAATGGCCCATGATCGCCACGCGCCTGGCGTCAACCTCCTTATCCTTCTCCAGATAGTCCATGGCACGGCTTAAACCGTAGGCCCACGCCCCGATCGCGCCCCAGTCATCCGCCGCTGGTTCGCTCTGTCCGGGTTTGAAAAACAATGGGCGGATGCCGTCCACGTATCCGCCTTTGAAGTCCGGCTCGATGTTCTGGTAGCAGATGGTTGCGAAGCCATACCCCCGCGCCAGGGTTTTTTCGACTTCAAATTCGGTGTCTTTCCCTCGCGATGCTTCGCTCGCCCGCTGTCGCACGTGGGTCTTCGGGTCCCAGATGGTGGGCAACCTGATGCCGGGATCGTTGATGACCGCTTGGTTCCCCCAAAAATTCAGAGTGAGGAATATCGGAACCGGCTTGCTCGCGCCGGCCGGCGTGTAAATGAGCAAATCCGCCCTCGGCCCGTTCTTCTTGGTCGAAAAGTAGATGGTTACCTGTTTGCGGACTGCCCTTCCGCCGAGCGCCTTCTTGTCGACATCAAACACCTCGAAGGTGGTGCGTTTCGGTTTCGGGCTGCGGCCGAACACGTTGGCTTCGAAGAGTTCGACAATTTCTCCACGCCGCCGCTGCCAGTCTCGCGCGCTGCGAACCGGCTGACCGTTGTTGAACACCAGGGGATCGGGAAGCACGTAGGCACCCACCTGGGATTCGTCGTAATTGGCGCGAGGACTTTGGGCGCTCGCACCGACGCCCATGAGCATGGCGGCAATTACCCAGCAGTAGCGGCGTTTCTTCATGAGTAGAATCTGTTAGCCTCGGCAGCACTTCTCATTTGGGTACGGCATGCAATTCAATGTAGTCCAGGGCGGCATGCTCCGGTCCATCCGGAAACCCTTCAATGCGGATCTCCTCCCCGGGACGAAGCGCCAGCCTGGGAATTCTACGCCAGGTGGAAGAGTCGCCACCCGGCTTGACGGCGGGAAGGTGATCGTCAGCAGTCCATTCATCCACCGTTCGATCATCCACCAGAACGCGGAACTTCGATACGCCGTTGTTCTGGTCGAAATAGCGCACATCCATTTCGTATTTTCCGGCGGCACGGTCGAAGCGGAATGTAGCCGCGCAGCCTGACGCTTTCTCGCATTCAATCGCTTTACCCCCGGAAGCGTCCTCCCAGGGATCCACGTCCATGGGCGTGAATCCCTGAAGGTGCATGCTCTCCGCCTCGACCCGATCCGGATGATTTCCCACGCGCCCCTTGGCATCGGGAATTCCCGACGCCCGGAAAAACCAGTTGCAGATGGCATCCCGCCAGACGATGGCGTGCCCAGCCTGATATTCCAGCCGGGCCAGGACCTCGGCATACCGTTGGTCGTCGATGGAGTGCTCCAGTGATTTCCATTGCCGCACAAAATCCGCTGCCCCGTCTGCACCCTCATAGTGGGAGTCGTAGATATGCTGAATTACGGTCTCGCCGGAATGCAGTACGTAGGTATACGGAACGTGATGAAAAAATAACAGCAGATCGTCCGGCGTGGTTTTTGCCGTCTCATACAGGTGTTGAACTGCGGAAGAGTATTGTCCGACGAAACCGGTGCCGGTGGCCACGCTTCGATCCATGCCGATTCCCTGGTGGTCAGCGCGATGCCATTGACCCCAACCATTGCGCTCGGAGGATTCGATTCCCGGTCCGTAGTGGCTTCCCAGAATATCGGTCAGCGTCTGTGCGCCCAATGGACCGGTGTAGCTCACATACGTGGGCCAGGACTCAAGTTGCAGGTCAGTGATTGTCTTCACCACTTTCGGATCGTTCCCAAATGTCAGCCGGGTCCACTCTTCTGCGATCGTATCCGCGCCGAGATTGGGATTCCACGCCAGGCGACCGAATCCGTAGAGATTGGCCATGGCCAGTGGATGCCCGAGCCAGTTCGCATCCATGCCGACATTCGCCACTCCGACGAAGGCGCCTGTCGGACGGTGAAAAGTCTTGCCCGCTACCATATCCTTGACCGGAGTGTTGCTCCCGTTCACGCGCAGGTCGAAATCCAGAATTTCTTTCCACATCGGCGGCAGAAAGCACAGGTGCCGCTGCTGCCCGGTGTATTCCTGCGTGATTTGCAGTTCGATGCCCTGGTTCGTCTTCTCCAGCCCGCCAAAAAGCGGCGAGACCGGTTCGCGAGCCTGAAAATCAATGGGGCCATACTTGATCTGAATAATGACGTTATCGTCGAATTTTCCGTCGAGCGGATGGAAGATGTCGTAAGCGGCCCGGGCGCGATCGTTCTTCAGGTTTCGCCAATCCAGGTGATGGTCATAAACGAAGGCGCGATAAAAAAGTAGGCCTCCGTGCGGGCGGAGAGCGCGCGCAATCACATTGGCCGCATCGGCCGGGGTTCGACCGTACGAGGAAGGACCGGCGCGGCCCTCTGAATCTGCCTTGACCACGAAACCGCCGAAGTCCGGAATCTGCTGGTAAATCCGGTTGACCTTGGCTTTCCACCATTCGGCCACCCGCGGATCCAGGGGATCAAAAGTATCCAGACCTCCCGTAGTCTTTGGACTACCCAGATCGACGGACACAGCCAACTGCACTCCCCAGGGGCGAAAAACGTCCGCGACGCGGGCCAGTTGCAGAATAAAAGTGTCGTCGATAATTCGGGGATCGGCATTCACATTGTTGATGGTGCACCCGTTGATCCCGACCGAAGCCAGCAAGCGCGCGTATTGCCCGGCTCGCGTCAAATCCGCGCGGACAGCACCATGCTCGAAGAAGACCGATGGACCCGCGTAACCGCGTTCGATGGTGCCGTTCAAGTTGTCCCATTGATCGACCCAGCGAATCGGGACATCGGGTTTTTCCTCCTGGTTCAGAGTCGCGAGGCTTTCGTTGCGAGCGATTTTGCTCAGCAGTGCGAACACGCCGTACAGAATGCCCCGCTCCGTCGCCGCCGTGACAATCAGGCAATCGAAACCGCGGACCCGGGCGTGCGCGAGTAAGAAACCATCTGGCCCCAGTGGCCGGGGCGGCTCGAATTCGGGGGCTATGGTATGGATCGCGGAAAGTGTCCCAAGAATAATCGCCCTTTCCCGGATGGCTTTCTCCCTCCGCAGAGATCTGCCCAGCATTCCCGCGATTCCGCGGACCATCTCGTCCTGCGCCGAGGCGAGCACGGCGGAATCTCCCAGAACCACCAGCGCGGCGGGGAGCGCATCGTATTTTGCGCGCGCCACGGTTTCCAGGGGTGCATAACGCAACCACGCGTCCATCCCGATGTCAGCCTGCAGCGCCGGCGCGGTTACGCCTCCGAGCACCAGGGCCGCCAGGATTCCTATGTGCAGGCAACGATTCATGAGTCCAGGAGGAAATCTAGCATGACCTTCGGCTTAGCCGATGCGGAAACACGGCACGGGTCGTGATTTATCCGGCGAATAAATGCAGGAGTTGCCGGAGAGTGTTGGGCGGATGGTTGAGTCGATGTGCGAAGAGTTGATGCACACTGGCTATTGCTGGCATCGTTCACCTCCGGAGTCAGAAAACCTGTTCGCTCAGTAATGGTGCCATAATACTGCTCAAATGGTTTCTACACTGCCCATTGCAACGCAGGACAGCATCCGCCGTATTCAGCGAATTCAAGCGATCACAATAGGTTGGATGAGCATCGAGGCTGCGGTCTCTGTGTCGGCGGCGTGGCTGGCAAAGAGTCCTGCCCTTCTCGCATTTGGCGGTGATAGTGCTATCGAAGTGCTCTCGGCGGTTATTGTCCTGTGGCTATTTCGCACGAATGGTAGGTATGAACACGCGGAAGGGCCTGCCGCCCGCCTTGCCAGTTTATTGCTCTTCGCACTCGCCGCCTACGTGGCCGTGGTTTCGGCCCTGACGTTGCTGGGATACAGTGAACCCAAGCCTACCTATCTCGGGATCGCGATTTTGATTGCTGCGGCTCTCGTAATGCCGTGGCTCGCTAGAGAGAAGCGCAAACTCTCGGCAGCCACAGGAAGTGCAGCCCTGAGAGCCGATTCCGCTCAATCAGCCTTGTGTGCCTACCTCTCGCTGGTTGCGCTGGCCGGACTCGGAGTCAACGCCATTTGGCATGTTGCTTGGGCAGACCCGGTGGCGGCCCTGGTAGTCACGCCCTTAATTGTGTGGGAAGGCCGCGAAGCAATGCGAGGCAAGGCGTGCGGTTGTTGCTGAGTTGAATTGATCGCCGCTCCAAGAAGAGACGATTCTGAACTCCGGCGAGTTCACAAGCTTGGAACATCGCCAATCGTTCGCAAGGTTGCTGAACGGTAACGGTGGGGACGCAAAGACAGTGCAAGAAATCGCCGCAACGCGCAAACAGCAATTACACTGGATGTGTACACGCAAGGCTTGATGCCAGCGAAACGTTTGGCCCAAGGGCGCGTGGTAAAATTCTTTGTTGGCTCCACTTGGCCCTTGTTTGAAACGTCTATAATTGCAAGTGCTTGAAAACAAATGTAGGCGCGTAGCTCAGTTGGTTAGAGCGCTACCTTGACACGGTAGAGGTCGCTGGTTCGAGTCCAGTCGTGCCTACCATACTCTTTTAGCCAAATACGAAAACCCTCCTGGAAAATCTGGGTTCATTAGGGTCCATTAAGCGCTCCAATTTCCTGCAAAACAGGCCTTTGCATCTCTGCGTTGAGCTGGGCAATGTCTGGCAGCCGATGTGTTTGACGATGCCTCTACGACGGACTTTTGCGGACGAACGCAGTTTGTCGCAAAGGGCGCAAATGACGCCGAGGGCAACTGACAGCATCTTGCTGCATTGAAGGTCAGAGCACGAACATGCAGCCATTGATTGGCGCTATATTTAAACGTTCTGCCATCATCAAAAACCGGCTACCGTTCTTCGCCATGCGCATCCGCGCTATCGGCTACACATCCACTTTACTGGAAGGCAGGTTCTGCCGGCTCGAGAATGTTTTCCGAGTCCGAGTCCGCATCCGCCTCTGACGCCCGCACGTGGGTCCGAGCCACCAGCATATAGATCGAGGGCACGATGAACAGGGTAAAGAGCGTGCCAATGATCATGCCGCTCACCAGCATGATGCCGATGCTGTTCCGCGCTCCGG
>JBOGLD010000016.1:0-2292 GCA_050745885.1 Terriglobales bacterium | reverse complement strand
GCGCGAACGACTCTCTCGCTCAGCATGACAGAATACCGGCGTCCGAGAACGTACTGCCATCATCTAATGGGGCGATGTCTCCTTTTCAAACTTTCACGACCCGCCTGGTTCGTTCCACCTCTTTATCCGCATCCGCCCAGACCAAGCATCTGGAATTCGAGGTTGCCTCGGTTCCGCGTTTCGGTTTCGTCGCCGGGCAGTGGCTCTCCTTCAAGACCAACAAGACTGACGGTGAAGAAATCACCCGTGCCTATTCCATCGCTTCCCCGCCGGGAGAGGACAACCGCCTGGCACTCTGCCTCAACCGGGTGCAGGACGGCTTCATGTCTAACTTTCTCTGCGACATGAAAGAAGGTCAGGAAATCAGCTGCCAGGGACCGTTCGGCGATTTCATCCTGCGGCCGCCTCTGCGCGATACTATCTTTGTCGCCACCGGCACCGGCATCGCACCGTTCCGCTCCATGCTGCACTGGCTGCTGGCCGACCCCGCGCGATACCTGGACAAGCAACTCTGGCTGCTGTTCGGCAATCGGACTGAAAACCTCATTTACTACCACGAAGAATTTCAGGGCCTCGCCGCCCGGCACGCGAATTTTCACTACCTGCCCGCCCTCAGCCGCGGCGCTCCCGAATGGCAAGGGTTGCGCGGATACGTCCAGGAACACGTGCCCGGAATTGTTCAAGGCCGGTCAAACATGCACGCCTACATTTGCGGCCTGGACAAGATGATCAAGGCCAATCGTGAGTTGCTGAAGAGCCTGGGCTGGGACCGGAAGTCGATCTTGTATGAAAAGTACGATTAGGCCTCGGTATTCTTCAGGATTCACGCCTCCAGCTAATGTATCCCAGAGAGGATTCTTGGCATCTAAACATTGACAATGACCCACTCAAGTCTTATCATGTCGGACAGAACAAGATACAACAAGCAGATTACAAAGCACTTATAATCATCAGGAAGGGGAAGATTATGGCCAAGATTATCGGAATTGACCTCGGAACCACCAACTCCTGCGTAGCCGTTATGGAGGGTGGCGAACCCAAGGTGATCCCTAATGAAGAAGGAGGGCGAACCACGCCCTCGGTCGTCGGCTTTACCAAGACCGGCGAGCGGCTGGTGGGGCAGGTGGCGAAACGCCAGGCCATCACCAACCCGGAAAACACGGTTTACTCGATCAAGCGCTTTATGGGACGCCGCTTCGACGAAGTGACCGAAGAAATCAAGATGGTGCCCTACAAGGTCGTGCAGTCGGGTGACCACGTCGCGGTGCTGGCGCAAGGCAAGGAATACACGCCGCCCCAGGTTTCCGCGATGATTTTGCAGAAGCTGAAGAAGGCGGCGGAAGACTATCTCGGCGAGAAAGTGACCGAGGCGGTCATCACCGTCCCGGCGTACTTCAACGACGCCCAGCGGCAGGCCACGAAAGATGCCGGCCAGATCGCCGGCCTCGAAGTGAAGCGCATCATCAACGAGCCCACGGCGGCCGCGCTCGCCTACGGTCTCGACAAGACGAAGGATGAAACCATCGCCGTCTACGACTTCGGTGGCGGAACGTTTGACATCTCGGTGCTGGAAGTCGGCGAAGGCGTAATCGAAGTCAAAGCCACCAACGGTGACACCCACCTGGGCGGCGACAACCTCGACCAGCGCATCGTGGACTGGCTCATCGACGAGTTCAAGAAGGACGAAGGCCTCGACCTGCGGGGCAAGGGCAACGAAATGGCACTGCAGCGTCTGCGTGACGCAGCGGAGCGCGCCAAGATCGAGCTCTCCACCACCATGGAGACCGAGATCAACCTGCCCTTCATCACCGCCGATGCCGGCGGACCGAAGCATCTAGTCAAGAAGATGACCCGGGCCAAGCTGGAATCGATGGTCGAAGAGATCATTCAGCGCTCGGTGGGCCCGTGCAAGCAGTGCATGAAAGATGCCGGCGTGGATGCCAGCAAGATCAATGAAGTCGTTCTGGTCGGTGGACAGACCCGCATGCCACGCATTCAGCAGCTTGTGAAAGACCTGTTCGGCAAGGAAGGTCACAAGGGCGTCAACCCGGACGAAGTCGTCGCAATCGGCGCGGCCATCCAGGGTGGCGTGCTCAAGGGCGAAGTCAAAGACCTGCTCTTGTTGGATGTGACTCCCCTGTCGCTGGCGATTGAAACGCTGGGCGGCGTGGCCACTCCTATGATCCCGCGCAACACGACGATTCCGACCAAGAAGACGGAAACGTTTTCGACGGCGGCGGATAGCCAGACTTCCGTCGAAGTCCACGTGCTGCAGGGCGAGCGGCCCCTGGC